>CAINSH010000196.1 GCA_903852955.1 uncultured Actinomycetes bacterium
CCGTTGAGTTCTAATTCAAAAATTGGCATCCGCTAAGTCTACTTCTTCAAACGCCTAACTATCACGATTATGGTTGCAATCAGGATCAGAGCTGCTGCGCCATTAACCAATAAGTTACTGCCGCTCTCTTTTGAATTGTTTTGGACTTCTTCACTTGTTGCTTCGATGCCTTCGTTATATAAGGTTGGGGTTTCTCCCACAGTAAAACTGTAATCACCTTCAACGGGATGGCCGTCTTCAGACACTATTCGATAATGAACTGATACTGGGCCAGTGATATCGGTCAATAAAAGTCGGTTCGAAATCTTTGCGCCATCTACTATTGAAACTGGATCTGAAATAATTTGCCCTTGATTGTCAGTGACGGTAATTGAATTAATTGACTCATTTTGAAGGGTTTGTAACTTGCCATCAAATTCAATGGACACTTCAGTCGGAGCAGCAACTACCTTTGAATCGGCTGCAGGGGTTGAACGTGTGATTTCCCCGTGAGCAGAAGCTGACACTGGTGAGCTGATAAGTATTGCTGCGCAAAGGATCAGGATCTTTTTAATCATATTTAAAATCCTAATCTAGAAAGAAATCGAGGAGGAAGTCTTTAGTCCCTGGTGTCACAGAGTATTTCTCCAGATCTATCACACCTTCTGATGCTAAAACTTCATCATCTACGAAGAAATTTCCTGTGCATTCAGACGCGGGTCGATTAAAGATTACGTATGCGGCATCAGCCAGAATCTCTGGTGTGCGACCAGCGCTTGCATCAATACCTGGAATCATTTGTAGTGCAGCGGTATCAATGACAGTTCGGGGCCAAAGGGCATTTACTGCAATACCGTCACGCTTAAATTCTTCAGCCATTCCGAGAACACACATACTCATTCCATATTTAGCCATTGTGTAAGCAACATGGTTTTTAAACCAAACTGGCTTCATTGAAAGCGGTGGGGAAAGGTTCAAAATATGAGGGTTACGCCCTTCTTCACTTGATTTGCGAAGATATGGCAAGGCTGCTTGAGACGTTAGAAAAGTTCCGCGAACATTGACATCAAACATTAGGTCAAAGCGCTTTGCCGGGGTTGCATCGGTTTTAGTTAAATTAATTGCACTTGCATTATTGATCAAGATGTCAATTCCGCCAAAAGTTTCAGCGGCCTGTTTAACGGCAGCCTCAATCTGTAATTCATCCCGTAAATCACATTGAATTGCTAGGGCTTTTCCACCCGCAGCTTCGATTTCAGCGGCAGCAGTGTGAATAGTTCCAGGTAGTTTTGGATTAGGTTCTGAAGTTTTGGCTGCAATAGCAATCATTGCGCCATCTGCCGCTGCCCGCAAAGCAATTGCTAAGCCGATGCCACGCGATCCTCCTGTAATGAATATGCGCTTACCTGCAAGTGTCATGATTTTCCCTTCTTAGCCATGAATTTCATAAACGCTTCCATTGCTTCATCTGATTGCAACGCCATAGAAAATATCTCGAACTCAGCTTTCATTACTGCCGCAACGGCGTCATGATTTTTAGCTTTTAGTAGCGCCTTGGTGTTAATGATTGCTTGAGGAGGTTGTTCTGCGATCTGTTTGGCAATTGAAATCGCTGCAGAAACTGCATCGGAATCAATTTCGGCAATTAAACCCATTTCAAGGGCTTGCTCGGCATTAAAGCTTTCTCCGGTAAAGAAAATTTTTGCCGCTCTCTGATAACCCACTAACGCAGGAAACAAAAAGCTAGACCCAGCTTCTGGAACTAATCCAAGTGAGGCAAAAGGCATGGAAAACTTTGCCGAAGGCGCTGCAACTACAACATCGCAGTGCAACAACATCGTGGTTCCAACTCCAATTGCATTGCCTTTAACTGCAGCAATAAGAGGTTTCGGAAAGTTCAAAAGCGATGCTAAGAACTGGGCCACTTCTGAGGAATCACTCGTTGGCGGATTGTCCATAAAATCTGCAATGTCGTTACCTGCGGTGAAGTGATCACCTTCGCTGGTCAGAACTACGGCTCGAATGCCAAAATCTCCCGCCGCATCGTTTAAACCTTTGGCCAAGCCGGCATACATCGCCCGGGTTAGGGCGTTCATTTTTGCAGGCCTATTAAACGACAGGGTCAAAATTTCCCCAGCCTGTGTGGTCAAAATTTCACTCATTTTCACATTCTAGGGGTGATTTTGACCAGAAGAAAGTAGCACAATAGGAGTACCGCGGAGAGGTGGCATGAACATGGCACGTGACATCACAATAGCAACACGAGAACTATCCCCATTTGAACAGTTAGTACTTAATCTTTTGTGTGAAGGAAAATCCAACTCTGCAATTGCATCTGAAACTGCGCACACTGAAAAAGTTATTGAAAATACTGTTAGCCGAAGTGCTCAAGTTTTTGGAATCAAATCCGACAGTGAGACTAATTTGCGTGTCCTACTTGCACTAGCTTTTCGTACTCACTATGGCGACAAAGCTTTTGATGCACTAGATGTTCCATGTTCACATTTAGAAGTTGGACCAGATGGAAAAGCAATGTGCAACCGTCACGTTGATTAATATCTGTCTAGTCAATCACAGTAGCTGAGGGCTACCCCTCTATACCTTTATTTCAACTTTCATCGAGAGATAGCCCTCGCAGATTTTAACTTCCATGCTTAGTTAGAAGAGTTAACTATGCAATGCATCAAAACAATCGATGCCTAAAAGGGAGAGTAATAAAAATGAAACGTAGAACTTTTGACAAGCTAGTTTCTTTTGTCGGTTTAGGTTTGGCAGCACTTCTACTAATTTTTGCCGGACTTCTTAACTTCGGCGCAGGTTTTGCAAATGATTCAGTTCAAACCCAATTAGCGAATCAAAACATTGCCTTCCCTGTCGAAGCTGCACTTCCAAGTGAAACCAAGGATCAACTAGCGAAATGGGCCGGTAAGCAAGTAACAACTGGCGAAATGGCCCGTGATTACTCTGATCTATTTATCTTAGAACACATGAACGCTGCGGCCACTGCCGTCTTAGGCAAACCAGCTACATATTCTGAAGTTTCTGCCGCATACATGACGGCTCAACGTGACGGAGTAACAACACCTGAGCAATTACAAAAAATTGCTGACTTAAAGGAAACTTTGTTCCAAGGAAACACTTTGCGTGGAATGCTTCTTGAAGCGTTTGCATTTGGAACTATGGGTGTGATTGCAGGATACGCCGCAATAGCTGCATTAGTTGGTGGACTTCTTTTCCTCTTACTTGCTCTTGCTGGGTTTAGAAATATTCGTCGCACTCCTGAGGATGCGACGATCTAACCCTCAACTCTCCGTGAGGGGTTAGGAAAGGCCCCCTGGTAAATACCAGGGGGCCTTTTCATTTCTACTTTTTTCTTGCTAGTGCTTAGCGCTCAAGCTTTCCGGCGATGAAATCTTCAGTCTTAACATGTGCCTGCTCATCTGTGTATTGAGTAGGTGGAGTCTTCATGAAGTAGCTTGAAGGTGAAAGCAACGCTCCACCGATTTTGCGATCTAGACCGAGTTTTGCGCAACGTAATGCATCGATGATTACGCCTGCAGAGTTAGGTGAATCCCAAACTTCTAGCTTGTATTCCAAGTTCAACGGAACATCGCCAAAAGCGCGGCCTTCGAGGCGAACGTAGGCCCACTTGCGATCATCTAGCCATGGAATGTAATCAGAAGGTCCAATGTGAACATTCTTTGCACCTAAGTCATGCTCGAGTTGAGAAGTTACCGAGTTAGTCTTTGAAATCTTCTTTGATTCAAGACGATCAC
>CAINSH010000197.1 GCA_903852955.1 uncultured Actinomycetes bacterium
CGAGATAGATGGTGCCAAGCAAGTTAAAGCACATCTGCCCCAAGCAGTATTAGTCTTTTTAGAACCGCCCTCTTGGGAGGAACTCGTCTCACGTTTAGAAGGTCGAGGCACCGATGATCCCGAACGAAGGGCGCATCGATTGCAGTTGGCTCAGGAAGAACTGGCTGCAGCCTCATTTTTTGACCATGTAATCGTCAATGATTCGGTCGAGAGGGTAGTAGAGCAACTGGTATCATTTGCCTCTTGAACTCGCACAAGGGTTCGTTTCTCAGCTACTAATCTGATCGGGGTTAACAATGGATGGCATCACCAATCCACCAATCGATGAACTTCTAGATAAAAGCGGTTCAAAATACAGCCTTGTTTTGTACGCAGCAAAGCGTGCTCGCCAGATTAATGCTTACTACTCTCAATTAGGTGAAGGTCTCCTAGAGTACGTAGGACCTCTAGTTGAAACACATGTTCATGAGAAGCCTCTATCTATTGCACTACGCGAAATCAATGAGGGTCTTCTTACAATCGAAAACCTAGAACCAACCGCTTAATAACTTCAACATCATGGCATCAACTATCCGCGAGGTGGTTCTCGGTGTCGGTGGCGGAATTGCAGCTTATAAATCTGCAGATTTATTACGCCGTTTGCAAGATCTGGGTTACGGGGTCACTGTTGTTCCAACTCCTGCTTCACTTAATTTTGTTGGTGCAGCAACTTGGGAAGCCTTGTCAGGGCGTCCAGTTACTACGCAAGTATGGGAGAAAGTCGATCAAGTTCGACATGTTTCACTTGCAAAATCAGCCGACTATTTCATCATCGCACCAGCAACTGCTGATCTGATTGCAAGGTTAGCTACTGGGCGAGCTGATGACCTTTTAACAAACTTAGTTTTGGCATCGACTGCGCCTAAATTGGTAGTCCCTGCAATGCATCCAAATATGTGGACCAACCCGGCAACGCAATCAAATGTGGGGATATTAAGATCTCGGGGCTTTATAGTTTTAGAACCTGACACTGGTCGCTTGACCGGAAATGATAGTGGCGCTGGCCGTTTTCCAACCACCGAGCGAATCCTTTCCGAGTTTTGTGCAATAAGCACAAGAGATGGTGATCTTGCGGGCAAAAACGTTCTTGTTACAGCTGGCGGAACTAGAGAAGCAATTGATCCTGTTCGTTTTATTGGAAATCACTCTTCTGGCAAACAGGGGATAGCCGTGGCCAAAGCTGCCCATCTTCGTGGTGCTCACGTTACGTTAATTGCTGCAAATATTGACGGGCTTAACTTGCCAGGCATAAAGACTGTCAACATCACGGATGCAGAATCTATGTTGCATGCAGTCGAAAATGAATTTGCCGAATGCGACATTCTTGTTATGGCAGCTGCAGTTGCCGATGCTAAGCCAATTAAACAAATGAGTGAGAAAATTAAGAAAGCGGATTACAACTCCATTGATTTGGAAGAGACCATTGATATTTTAAAGGCGATTTCTGCCAAAAAGGGAAAACAAATAATGGTGGGATTTGCGGCTGAAACACGCGAATTACTTGCATCTGCCACAAGTAAATTGGAGGCCAAGCATCTCGACCTCATTTACGTCAATGATGTTTCAGACGGGGCGATTTTCGGGCAAGACCAAACTCAGGGTACGATTTTGCTTCGAAATGGTGAAATTATCCCCGTATCTCGCCAGAGCAAAGACACGCTATCGGATCTTCTACTTGATTACGCTCTTAAGCAGTTAGGTTAGGACAATGTCACAACGCCTATTCACCTCAGAATCAGTCACCGAAGGTCATCCTGACAAGATTGCCGATGCGATCTCAGATGCCGTACTTGATTCATTGCTCTCACAAGACAGGAAATCTCGTGTTGCAGTCGAAACTCTTATCACCACTGGACAAGTCCATGTGGCCGGAGAAGTAACAACTGATGGATATGCAGATGTAAATGGAATTGTTCGAGATACTGTTTTAAATATCGGATACGACTCTTCCGAAAAAGGATTTGATGGAAATAGTTGCGGGGTTTCGATATCGATTGGACAACAGTCACAAGATATCGCCCAAGGTGTAGATGATGCTTATGAGCACCGTGTTGGTTCACAAGTAGATCCTTTAGATTTGCAAGGCGCTGGCGATCAAGGATTAATGTTTGGATATGCGTGCGATGACACTAAAGAGTTCATGCCGCTTCCTATCTGGCTCGCTCACGCGCTTGCCCAACAGCTTACGAAAGTTCGAAAAAGCGGATTACTTCCATACCTTCGCCCAGACGGCAAGACCCAAGTAACAATTGAATACGACGGAGATCGCGCAGTAGCACTAAATACGGTTGTCATTTCAAGTCAGCATTCAGAAGATGTCGACGTTGTTAAGCAGTTAACACCAGAAGTGATTAAACATGTTATTGATCCTATTTTGGAAACCATTGATTTGCCACGTAAAGATCTACGTACGCTAATTAACCCAACCGGACGTTTCGTGATTGGCGGTCCGATGGGCGATGCTGGTCTTACTGGCCGAAAAATTATTGTA
>CAINSH010000198.1 GCA_903852955.1 uncultured Actinomycetes bacterium
ACCTGGATGATCGATGTGCTTCCAAGAAAGTTCAGATACGTGAACAAGACCATCAACGCCACCAAGGTCAACGAATGCACCGAAGTTAACGATTGATGAAACAACACCTGTACGTACTTGACCCTTTTGTAGCTGATTTAAGAATGTAGTGCGTGATTCAGATTGAGTCTGCTCAAGGAATGCGCGACGTGAAAGAACTACGTTGTTACGGTTCTTATCAAGTTCGATAATGCGAGCTTCAACCTGCTTACCAATGTAAGGAGTAAGGTCACGAACGCGACGCATTTCAACAAGGGATGCTGGCAAGAAGCCACGAAGTCCGATGTCGACGATAAGTCCGCCCTTAACAACTTCAATAACTGTTCCGATGACAACTTCATCGCGTTCCTTCTTGCCTTCGATGTCTCCCCAGGCGCGCTCATACTGTGCACGCTTTTTAGAAAGAATCAGGCGACCTTCTTTATCTTCTTTTTGAAGAACAAGAGCTTCGATTGACTCGCCAACTTTAACGAGTGTATTTGGATCTACATCGTGGCGGATAGAAAGTTCGCGTGATGGAATTACGCCTTCAGTCTTGTATCCGATATCGACAAGAACTTCTTCACGTCCAACTTGAACGATTGTTCCTGTTACTAGATCTCCGTCATTAAAATTGCGGATTGTTCCTTCGATTGCTGCTAGAAAGTCAGCAGCTGATCCAATGTCATTTACTGCGATTACTGGTGCTGTAGTCAAGATGCTCCGTAGGGATAGATGAGTAGTAGTTCCCGCTTTCGCGGCTGAAGGGCAAGGGTACGGTTCACGCAACCTTTAGGGCAAATCCATGCGTGGAAAACTGGCGTAAAAGATAGACTCACCAGCGCAATGAAACGATATCTAGATTTCTTCCGAACACCGCAAGTGGTGCCGCTATTTCTGGCATCTTTTCCGGCCCGTATCGCCTACGGAATGATCGGTCTGTCCATATTTTTTAAGGCTGAGCAAGAAACAGGTTCGATTGCATTTGCCGGCCTTGCCATTGGATTGAACTCCGTGGCTGGATCGCTTTCAGCTGGCATACGTTCATCTGTTATGGATAGATATGGCCAAAAATGGCCACTTCGTATTTTAGTTCCCGGATATACGGCGATGCTTATTGTTTTGAGTTTTGCACATACGCGTCCAACGATATTGGCTTATTCATTTTTGCTTGGAGTAACCGCTCCACCAATTAATCTTTCAGTGCGTCCCCTGTGGAAAGCAATTCTTCCTGAACATCTACTACGTAGTGCATACGCAATAGATACTGCCGTAATAAATGCGGCCGGTGTTCTAGGACCAGTGTTTGCAACAACTCTTGCTCTGTCGGCATATCCGAAATCAGCTCTCTTGATTGCCGCATTTTTGATGGCGTTAGGTGGAAGCTCACTTGCGATTAATCCCGTCTCACGGGCATGGATTCCAGAAAAGAAAAAAGCAGGACAAAAAGCGTTATGGAAACACCGCGCAATGCAACTTCTGATGATTGAAGCGGTATTCATTGGATTTGGTTGGGGTGTATTCGATGTTGCAGTTCCTGCTTTTGCTACTTTAGAAAAAGTCCCTGCCAGAACTGCTTGGATTCTTGCCGCGATGGGGATTGCAAGTATTTTAGGTGGCGTAGCTGCAGGTATTGTCTCCAAGCGATACAGCCCACTTGAATGGTTTATGCGTAACTACATTCTCTGGCTAATTTTTACTTTGCCACTTGCGTTTACATATCCAGGATGGAGCCTTGCACTAGTTGGCGCATGTTTAGGGTTCATCGGGGGTGCACAACAGGTATTTTACTGGGAAGTTTTAGAAGCGGTGCGACCTCTTGGTTCTGAAGTTTCATCCATCGGCTGGCTCTGGACTATTGAGGGATCGTTTATGGCCTTAGGTTCAGCTTTCGGTGGATTTATCTCTGAAGCATTTTCACCACGAGTAACGCTGGCAATTACACCAACATGTATTGCGATAGGTGCCATCATTCTCTTTGCCGGGAGAAAATATCTTTCTGAAGCTAACGCGCGGCCGACAACCGAAAATGATTTACGTGCAATGCGTGATAACGCCGATGAAACTAATTAATGTGCGGCTTCATGCCAAGTAAGTCCTAGCCCAGCACTTACATCTAACGGCGCGTTGAGCGGGTAAGCATTTCCCATCTCTCGTTTGACAAGTTCGCTCACCTGTAATTCTTCACCTTTGACAACTTCAACAATAAGTTCGTCGTGAATCTGCAATAGCAAACGGGATTTAAGCTCTTGCTTTTCAAGTGCGGCATGCACCTTTAACATCGCTAATTTAATGATGTCGGCAGCAGAGCCTTGGATTGGAGCATTCAGAGCCATGCGTTCTGCAACTTCGCG
>CAINSH010000199.1 GCA_903852955.1 uncultured Actinomycetes bacterium
AGCACCGCTTCGGATTGCTAACAACGCCGGACCGGCGGGCATTCGAGCTGGTCCATCAAAAAACTTAACATCAATACCCGAACGCGATAGGTCTCTATCGGCGGCTAGTGCGATAACACATCCTTTTTTGATTCTTTGAAGCAAAGTAGGGATTACGCGACCATCTAGTGGCAACGCTTCCATCCCAAAATCTGCGCGATATTGCATAAACTTCTTAAAAAGTTTTTCTGGTTTTAGATGCTCAGCTACCGTTACAAGCTTTGCTCCCCTGGCACAGAAATATGCCGCCGCATGGTCGTAATTTCCGCAATGTGGAAGTGTCACGATCACACCATTACCAGCATCGATTGCATCGATCAGGATGCTTTCATCGTTAAAAGTTACGGTGTTGATAATGCGTTCTTTGGACCAATCGGGAAATCTAAATGTGTCACACCAGTAGCGCACCACCGAGCGCATCCCTTTATAAACCAAAAGATCTAAGTCTAGAGGTGTGATATTTGGTTGAGTTCGAGCTAAGTTTGCACGCAATCTCGCAACGCTTTTCCCGTTTTTTCGAACTAAGTAGTCGGCCAATCTATAGGCATTCTTGTAGACGAATTTTTCAGGCAGTAAACGTAAAATTCTCCAGGCAAAAATATATCCCCACGCAACCAAATTCTTGATCATCTGTGCAGCGCCTTGCGAACTATCAACATTCGTTGCATAACAGTAATGACACCTAAAATTGCTAGCAACCACATACCAATTGATAATACGTAATCAATGTGTAATCCATCTAGTGCTATAGCTGACATCGCGATGATGAGACGTTCAGTTCGTTCAGCAATACCACCAGAGCAATCAATAGAAAAACCTTCAGCCTTAGCGCGAATATAAGGAACTAATAATCCGGTCACTAAAGTAATAACTACAATCAAACTTAATGAATCTTCGTGATTAAAAAGATAGATAACAACACCAAGAAGTATGGATGAATCTGTTACTCGGTCAATTGTTGAATCTAGAAAACTCCCCCATGCACTTGCTCCTGATTTTGAGATTCGAGCCATCGTCCCATCAAAGAGATCGCTAAGTGCAAAGAAAGAAATAACGGCTGTGCCGAGGAAGAAATCCCCACGTGGGTAAAACCAGAGCGCGCTAAAAACTACTCCGGCAGCTCCGACCCAAGTAACGGCGTTGGGTGTAATCCCTACACGCAGCGCGGCATTGGCCACGGGTGTTATTAATCTCGTAACCGCTGGTTTTAATGAACGACTTAGCATCAAGGCACATCGTAGGCTGACCCAGTGCCTAAATACACATTTGACCTAAATCTGGCCATCTTTGGCCACGAAAGTGCTTACCCAGATTTAGTGGCAGAAGCCTTTGGAGGCATGGTTAACCCAAAGTTAGACGCAGAGTTCGATGGCGCGATCTTTGTAATCAATCCCAACACTGGCATCGATCAAGAAACAATTGAAAACTGGCAAAAGCTGGATGAGTTTGTTCTTCCACGATTAATAGTTGTTACTGATTTAGAAAAAGATGCAGCCGATTTTGATGATGCCGTATTGATGGCTAATCGACTCTTTGATCAAGTTGCAACACCTTACCTAGTACTTCATGGTGATGACGGAATTCCATGTGCAGTTATTTCACTCTTTGACATGATGGTCACGGACTATTCGACTGTTCCGCCGATTAAGAGAGCATGCGAACCAGAACATGAAACTCTAGTTCAGGAGTTTCGAGATGAATATATAGAACTAGTTACCGCACTAGGTGAAGGCGCATTTGCTGCAGGGGTACTATTCCCGGCAATCCCACTTTGGCTAGAAAAGAATCTGGGAACTGACATCGTAATTTCTTACTTGAACCAACTTAAAAAATAATTACCAAGCTCTAGCTATTTCATCACGTGTCAAATTCAAAAGCTGAGGCATAACTTTTGTCTTACCAATTATCGGCATGAAATTTGCATCCCCGCTCCAACGTGGCACTACATGCTGGTGAATATGCTCGGCTATTCCCGCTCCAGAAATTGAACCTTGATTCATTCCTAAATTGAAACCAGCCGGCGATGAAACTTTACGAATGGTTTGCATTGCATGTGCAGTTAACTCAACTATTTCATTTCTCTCAACATCTGTTAGCTCTGTTAAATCAGCGACATGGCGGTAGGCGCAAACTAATAAATGCCCTGGGTTATAGGGATATAAATTCATCACAACAAAGGCGTTCTTGCCGCGAAAAACAATCAGCCCTTCTTCATCAGTTAACGTTGGAATCCTGCAAAAAGGACAGGCCACTTCGTTATCGTCTAGTGGGCGATTTTCTCCTCGAAGATATTCGAGTCGATGTGGTGCCCATAGTCGATGCCACCCATCGGGCATTCCTGCGCCATCAATAGCCATTGCTTAAACCTGTGTGCGTTCTTGCACAACCTTTTTAATTTCTGCGATCGCATCCGCGATTGGAATTCCATTTTTTTGTTCACCATTGCGATATCGGAATGAGACAGCACCAGCTGCCATATCTTCTTCGCCTGCAATAACCATAAAAGGAATTTTCTGAAGTTGGGCATTTCTTACTTTTTTCTGCATGCGATCATCAGATGAATCCAGTTCAGCGCGAATACCTGCAGTCCGCATCTGTTTAATTACATCCGCTAAATAATCGGCAAAGGCCTCTGCAACTGGAATACCCACAGCTTGTACCGGTGCCAACCATGGTGGAAATGCGCCTGAATAGTGTTCTGTTAGAACTCCGAAAAATCTTTCGATTGAACCAAATAGCGCACGGTGAATCATTACCGGACGTTGTCTAGATCCATCTGCTGCTGAGTACTCAAGTGAAAAGCGCTGTGGAAGTTGAAAATCAACTTGAATCGTAGACATCTGCCAAGTACGACCGATGGCATCTTTAGCTTGAACTGAAATCTTTGGTCCGTAGAAAGCTGCACCACCCTCGTCTAAAACGAGTTCGAGATTTTGTGCCATGGCAGCTTTTCTCAAAGTTTCAGTGGCTTCTTCCCAATCTGCATCATCGCCTACAAACTTTTCAGGGTTTTTAGTTGACAGTTCTAAATAGAAATCATTTAATCCATAATCCCGCAAAAGGTTGAGAACAAATGTCAGAAGAGAATCTAGCTCATCCGCCATTTGATCTTTGGTGCAATAAATGTGGGCATCATCTTGAGTAAATCCGCGGGCGCGAGTTATGCCGTGCAAAACTCCTGATTTTTCATAACGGTAAACCGTTCCGAATTCGAATAATCGCAATGGAAGTTCGCGATAAGAGCGCTGGCGTGAAGCGAAAATGAGGTTATGGAAAGGGCAGTTCATAGGCTTCATGTAATACTGCTGGCCAGGCTTTTTAATCGTGCCATCAGCGTGAAGTTCTTCATCCATAATCATGGGTGGATACATGCCCTCTGAATACCAATCAAGGTGGCCCGATTTTTCAAACAGCGCAGCTTTAGTTAAATGCGGAGAGTAAACAAACTCATAATTTTCATCTTCGTGACGTTTACGTGAATAGTCCTCCATTGCCCGTCGGATAATTCCGCCCTTTGGGTGAAATACTGCAAGACCTGATCCAATTTCTTCTGGGAAAGAGAATAAATCGAGTTCGGTTCCAAGTCTTCGGTGATCGCGCTTTTCGGCTTCAGATAAAAACTCTAAATGAGCATTGAGATCATCTTGTGACGGCCATGCTGTTCCATAAATACGTTGCAACATCGGATTTTTTTCAGAACCACGCCAATAAGCTGCGGCACTTCGCATCAATTTAAACGCAGGAATGTGTTTTGTTGAAGGCAAATGAGGCCCACGACATAGGTCGCTCCAGACAGGATTACCGTCACGACCTAAGTTGTCATAAATTGTTAACTCACTGCCACCTACTTCAACGCTAGCTTCTTCACCAGCTGGGCCCTTAATGCCAATGAGTTCGCACTTATAAGGCTCGTGCGCTAACTCGGCCAAGGCATCCTTTTCCGTTACGACACGTCGCCGGAATCGTTGACCTTCTTTAACAATCTTGCGCATCGCGCTTTCGATTTTTACTAAGTCATCAGGATTAAATGGAGTTTTAGGATCGAAATCGTAATAAAAGCCATCTTTAATCGGAGGACCAATCCCCAACTTAGTGTCAGCAAAAACTTCCTGTACTGCTTGTGCCATCACGTGCGCAGTTGAGTGACGAAGGACAAAAAGACCATCAGGTGAATCAATTGAGACCGATTCAACTAGATCGCCTTCATTCAAATCTGTCCATAAATCTTTAAGGGTTCCATTTATTCGGCAGACGACTACGTCTTTATTCTCTGCAAACAAATGTGTGGGTTTCTGGTCAGGCTCAATTGAGAGAGCTTTTCCATCAACACTGATCTGAATCATGTTTCTAGTCTACCGAACTCGTAACGACTAGAGCGCGTATTTGCTCCATAAAGGAGTGAGAAAGCGCCAACTCACGATTGTCAATCCTTGATATGGGATGGGCCAATCTAAGACTACTGAGTAAAAATGCACTTTTAATTTCCTGCACCTGACTCAGAGAAATTGAAGCGGCTTTTATTAATTGGTTATCAATAAGAAGCTGGCGGATAATTCCTGGCAATACGCCATCACTTGTAGGAGGTGTAATCCATTGTCCTTGAATATTTGCCACGAAATTTGTTACTGACCCTTCGCAGATATTTCCTTGACTATTAACCGTTATCGCATCATCAAACCCTGCTTCGCGCGCTGCGTTCAAAATACCGATTCGGTTTGTATAGGGAAATAGCTTATGGATTTGGCCTGGAACCACTTCAGGATGAACTCGAACTGAAGCAGCATCAACTATTTCCTTGTAAGGAAAGTGTGCGACCAACCAATCTTGATTTTGCGAAAAACTGATACGCAACATTCCCGAACCCAATTTTCCAAAAACAGCTTCCTCAACCGCTTTAACTACATCCGAATAAGAAGGGATGTGGATTGAAAGCGCGTTAGCGGTTTCTTGGGCGCGCGCATAGTGTTTGTTTAAGAATTTAGTTTCAGAGTTATTCACCTTAATAGTCTCGAAAATTCCCGTACCCGCCAACCACCCATCTGGCGAACATGGGGCTTGATTTACATCAATTACGGCTTGGTTGAAAACCACTTTCATAAATCACCACCAGCAATTGAAATTAATTTTCTGGCTTTGAGCTCAGTTTCTTCCCATTCATCAGCCGGTGAACTTGCCCAGGTAATTCCGGCTCCGGTTCCAAAGCGCAGTTTGTCATCTTTAAAGAAAATTCTAATTGCAACCGATAGTTCGCAGCGATCGCCTTGAACCCATCCAAGCACGCCACAATAGGGGCCACGTTTTGATTCATGTGCTTTTATGGTTGATACAGCTGATGACTTTGGTGCCCCGCTTATAGAACCTGCGGGCAAAAGTGCAGCAAAGATCTTTGCCCACGAGATTGCATCCGAGAGTTCACCTTCTACATCTGAAACTAAATGATTTAGTCCTGGGTGTTTTTCTGTCGCAAGCAATCGTGGGACTGTCACGGTTCCACTTTTACAGATTTGTCCTAAATCATTTCGCATGAGATCAACAATCATTATGTTTTCAGCGTTGTCCTTATTGCCAAATTCAGTGGTTCCGATCGGCGCAGTTCCCTTTATGGGAGATGTGCGAACGTGGTTTCCGATTCGTTGTAAGAAAAGTTCCGGTGATGCCGAAGCGATATTTCTTTCGGCAATCTCTAAATAACTAGCCCATGGTGCTGGATTGGATTTTAGAATCTGGCTAAATAGCCCGCGCAAATTTTGATGGCCGCTGTCAATAGAAATTTCACGGCAAGCATTGACTTGATAGACCCATCCCTTGGCAATCTCCTCTTGAATGCTACGAACGTATGCAATGTAATTTTCTCTAGACAAAGTAGAAATCCACTGACCTGTAACACTCTCCCATGTAGTTTCTGGGAAATCGCTCAGACTGACTTCACTAAATTTCGCCGCTAAGAACTCTCCCTCGAAAGTTGTTGATACCGCCCAGAATCCCCCATCATCTAAATCATTGGGATCAGTACTCACTTTGGTTAAACCGGTAGCTAATCGCCCATTCATCCAAAAAATAGGCGCATTCATCGGTGAACTCACAGGCCAACGGTAGCCAGTCAATGCCCACTTTGGCGCAATGGCCCAACCTAGGATAGATTTTGGCTCCTCGCGGACGTAGCGCAGTTGGTAGCGCGGAACCTTGCCAAGGTTCAGGTCGCCGGTTCGAACCCGGTCGTCCGCTCTCAAAACTGTTCGCCGTTCACGTAAAAAATGAACGGCGTTAGTTTTTGGTCGGATGGCCGAGAGGCGAGGCAAGGGACTGCAAATCCCTCTACACGGGTTCAAATCCCGTTCCGACCTCCACTGTTAAGAGAGTAGATAAAAGGAAGAGACCATGGGCGATGAGGTCAG
>CAINSH010000200.1 GCA_903852955.1 uncultured Actinomycetes bacterium
AATCGGTGATTGCTTTGCCATATGCAGCAATTTCAATCTTGGCCATATTTGCATAGTGCTTTTGAACTTCCTCGCCAAAGGTCTCCTTGACCCAAGCGGAGTTTTCCCAAAGATCTAATGATTCATTCATCGATGAAGGAACACGTTGTGAATCTGAGGCATATGCATTTCCAGTAAAAGCTGGCTCTAGAACCATTTTATTTTTGATGCCATCTAGACCTGCAGCGATGATTCCTGAAACTGCTAAATAGGGATTTACATCGCCTCCTGCCACGCGGTTTTCTAGTCGAAGACTTTGGCCCTTACCGACAAGGCGCAATGCGCATGTACGGTTATCTCGACCCCAGCGAATTGCGGTCGGTGCAAACGATCCAGGAACATAACGCTTGTAAGAGTTAATATTTGGCGCAAATAACAATGACATTTCACGCATATGTGCAATTTGTCCAGCAATGAATTGGCGGCCGAGTTCACTTAAACCCTGCTCTTTGTCTGAATCATCGGCCATCACCATAGAGCCATCTAAACCACGGAAAGATAGGTGAATATGAGACGAGTTTCCTTCTTTCTCATTTGGCTTTGCCATGAAAGTAAGCGCATAACCATCTTGTGAGGCGATCTCTTTGGCACCATTTTTGTAAATTACATGGTTATCGCAGTTAGAAAGCGCGTCAGAATATTTAAAGGCAATCTCATGCTGACCAAAGTTACATTCACCCTTAACTGACTCAACTGTCATGCCAGCCTTTGCCATAGATAAACGAATTCGGCGTAGAAGAGGTTCGATCCGTGAGCCACCGAGAATTGAATAGTCAACGTTGTACTGATTGACCGGAATCAGATTCTTATAGCCTTTGTTCCACGCTTCTTCGTAGGTATCTTTATATACAACAAACTCCAGTTCAGTTCCACACATAGCTTCCATGCCGGCATCATTGAGCGCTTTTACTTGCTTACGCAGAATCTGACGGGGAGATGCCACAACGTCGGTGTGATCTAGCCATTGAACATCGGCTAATACAAGGGCTGCGCCTTCTTGCCAGTCAATTAAGCGCAACGTGTCCATATCTGGAACAAGTGCAAAGTCACTGTATCCGCGCTCCCATGAAGACATGTCATAACCATCGACGGTATTCATATCTACATCGACAGCTAGTAAGTAGTTACAGCCTTCAGTCCCGTGCTTGAGAACTTCATCAAGAAAGAACTGCCCATGGATGCGCTTGCCAGTAAGTCGGCCCTGCATATCTGTCATGGCTACTACAACGGTATCAATTTCACCGCTTTTGATTTTGGCTGTTAAGTCGGAAATCGTCATTGATGTCATGCCCGCTAGCCTAACGATTTAGGCATTGAAAATCTAGGCTAAAAAAATCTCCCCGCACATTTCGTGCGGGGAGATTGTGAGAGTTGTAACTCTTTTAGAGGTTACTTCTTGGTCCTGTAAACCACTTCTTCGCAGAAAGGTTCCACCAAATCCAAAGAATAACTAGCGCGCCACCAGTAACAAGTGGTGCGTAGTTAACTGCCGTCCAAGTGAAATCTTTATTTCCTGGAGTTCCAGCTGGTGAGAATGGCAAGATGAAGTAGATAGAGATGATGGAGATTTCAGCAATCGCCACAATATTCATCCACTTGTACTTTGACCCAAGTGTCCATGCGCCTGCCTTGAATTTATCGCCAGCCTTAAGGCGTTGATAAATTGGGATTAAGAACGCAAGATACAAAGAGATCACGCAAACTGAAACAACTGCATAGAAAGCAGTAGGTGCACCAGTTGGTGACTTCCAAAGCGCAGGAAGCGTTAGAACGATGCCTCCAAGTGCGGATGCAAGGACAGCGTTCAGTGGAACATGGTGCTTGTTAACTTTCTTCCAGAGATTTCCTCCAGGTACAGCACCATCTCGTGAGAATGCATACATCATGCGTGAACATGAAGTTAAGCACGCTGTAACGCAGAAGATCTGACCTGCAGTTGTAATAATCATGACGAGCTTAAATGCAAGTCCGCCACCAAGTGCTGTGTAAAGGACTGCGATGACTGAGCCGCCACCAAATGGGTTCACGGCTAAATCAAATGAGCTAATTGTGTCTACCTGAGTTGCAGCAAATAGGAATGCCATCAAAAGGATGTATCCGCCGATTGCTGAGTAGAAAATTGACTTCCAGATTCCCTTTGCAGCGTTGATATGTGCATCATGAGTTTCTTCTGAAAGGTGAGCTGAGGCATCGAAACCAGTAATTGTGTACTGAGTTAGCAAGAATCCAAGTGGCAAAACATATAGCCAGTATGAGTTATCGCTAAAGCCAGAGCTATTGATCTTGGTTGTAAACATCCAAGAAAGAGTCTGGTGCTTCTCAGGAACAATCAAAAGGATTGCAATAACTACAGCTGAACCAAATACGTGCCACCATACAGAGATGTTGTTAAACAGTGACAAAAGATGACCGCTATAGATATTGATGAGTGTTACAACAAGAATAATTGCTAAGAAAAGGAAGAACTGCTGCTTGATGTAGTCACCGCCCAAGAAGTCAGTTGCATAACTTGGCCACTGTGCTCCTAGGATCGTATTGAGGAAACTCGCTGCGCCATAACCCACAGATGCAGTTACAGAGACAAGTCCAATGAGGTTGAGCCAACCGGTATAGAAACCAGCTTTTGCTCCACCAAGCTTTGATGCCCACCAGTAGATACCGCCTGATGTTGGATATGCAGATGCAAGTTCTGACATACAAAAACCAATAATCAGAATAAGTAATGAAACTAGTGGCCAGCCAATTGAAATGGCAACAGGACCACCGTTATTCCAAGCTTGCGCAAACGTTGTAAAACAACCTGCAAGAATTGAAATAATTGAAAATGAAATTGCGAAGTTTGAAAAACCAGACCAACTTCGATTGAGCTCTTGTTTATAGCCGAGTTCGGCTAAGCGTTGTTCATCAGATAGTGCCAAGATGTTCTCCTCCTTGAGTCATTTGGGGTAATCTTTCTACCTCACAGTGTGGCCGAAATGGAAGAGGTTTTCTCAAAAATGTGCCGTCTAATGGGCTACGTGTCGCAGGCTGAGTCTTCATTTCCCGCACAAGTCGGTTCAGATTTTGAAGAATTCATCGCCTTGTCATCTGTCCATTGTGATGGATGGGGAATCTCTACAAATGATAGACATCACGAACATGCCGTGCTAGAGAAAAAAACAGAGGCTGCAGCTCAAAGCGATACCTTCCAAAAAGTAATCACTGACAATGCCGCCGACGGCGCGCTATTACATCTTCGCTGGGCAACTAAAGGTTTATCGGTAAGCGAAAACAATACTCACCCTTTTGTTTATGGCGATTACTCGTTTATTCACAACGGTTCTATTTTTCCACCGGATGCGATCATTGAGTTCATTGACGATAAGTTCAAGAAACTCATTATCGGAGATACGGATAGCGAACGCTATTTCTATGTAATGATGACACAAATTGAAAAACTCGGTTTGGTCGAGGGAATCAAAAGTACAATTGCGATTGTTAAAGAACACGGAAAGACAACTTCGCTTAATTTCATGTTAATGAACAACGAGTTTTTCATTGTTGGCGCCGAACATGACTCATTGAAAAAGCCCGATTGGGCACCAGATGATTATTACGTCATTAAATATAAATCCAATCCTGATGGCGTTCTATTTGCATCAAGTGGTTGGAACCAACCAGGCTGGCATGTTCTAGAAAACCACCATGTGGCAATCGTTAATCGCTCAAACTTTGAGATTGACGTAATTAACCTCTAACCCTTCAGGTTACGATAGGCCCATGAGTCGGACCTATACCGTTGAAACGTACGGATGCCAGATGAATGTGCATGACTCTGAAAGAATCAGTGGCTTACTAGATGAAGCAGGATTCATCCCAGCAGAAGCTGGAACTCAAGCCGATATTGTGGTCTTCAACACATGTGCTGTCCGAGAAAACGCTGACAACAAACTTTATGGAAATCTTTCATTTCTAGCCCCAATTAAAAAGGCAAACCCCTCAATGCAGATTGCCGTTGGTGGATGTTTAGCTCAAAAAGATCAAGCGGTGATTTTGAAGAAAGCGCCATATGTTGATGTTGTATTTGGTACCCACAATGTTGGCTCACTTCCAATTTTGTTAGAGCGCGCAAGGATAGAAGAAGAGTCTCAAGTGGAAATCCTTGAATCTCTGGAGCATTTTCCTTCAACTTTGCCCGCGCGTCGACTATCAGCATTTTCATCGTGGGTTTCAGTATCAGTTGGATGTAACAACACGTGCACTTTTTGCATCGTCCCAACGCTTCGAGGAATTGAAAAAGACAGAAGCGCTGATGATATTCTCGCCGAAGTACGGGCGCTAGTTGAACAAGGCGTAATTGAAATTACTTTGCTCGGGCAAAATGTCAATGCATATGGCGTAGATTTTGGAAGCCGTACTGCATTTGCTGACTTGCTCCGCGATTGTGGGAAAATTGATGGTCTAGAGCGAGTTCGCTTCATGTCACCACATCCACGTGATTTTACTGATGACGTAATTGAAGCAATGGCAGAAACTGCAAATGTCATGCCCCACCTACATATGCCGTTGCAATCTGGATCAAACTCAATTTTGCAAGCGATGCGCCGTTCATATCGCACAGATCGCTATCTTGGAATTTTGGACCGTGTTCGAAATGCAATGCCACATGCATCGATCACAACTGACATCATCGTGGGCTTCCCGGGTGAAACTGAAGAAGACTTTCAAGCAACCATGGATTTATGCACCGAAGCTAGATTCTCTGCTGCATACACATATCAATATTCAAAACGTCCTGGCACACCGGCGGCAACCATGCCCCATCAAATTACTCCTGAGGTAGTTGGCGAGAGATACACGCGTTTGCATCATCATCAACAGGCGATTTCACTGTCTGTAAACCAGGAGGCGGTTGGAAAAACATTTAAAGTTTTAATCGGAGACTATGAAGGCCGCAGAGATGGCGTTCAAGAGCGAATGACTGGGCGAAGTGAGGATTTCCGCTTGGTACATTTTGCTAACAGCACAATTGCACGCCCAGGAGATGAAGTTGAAGTGTTAATCACTGAGGCTTCTGCACATTATTTGATTGGTAATCCCGGAAAAGTTCGAGCAACTCGCGGGGGAGATGCGCATGCTACACGAACCCAAATCCGCAAAGCTTCAACGCTACTTGGTATGCCTGGAATCAAACCGTGAAACTTGTAGTTGTGTGTGGTGCGACAGCTACTGGTAAAAGTGATTTAGCAATTGCGTTGGCTCAGGAAATTAATGCTGAGATAGTCAATGCCGATTCAATGCAGATATATAAAGGCATGGATATTGGAACAGCCAAACTTTCGATAGAACAACGAGCTGGAATAACTCATCATATGCTCGATGTTTTAGATGTCACACAAGATTCAACTGTCGCGTGGTACCAAGAGCACGCTCGAGCAGCGATTTCTGACATTCACGCCAGAGGGAAAAACGCAATTGTTGTTGGTGGTACAGGTTTGTATATCAAAGCAATTCTTGATGACTTAAACTTTCCCGACACAGATCCAGTAGTTCGTGCCTCACTCGAATTAGAACTTGCAACAGTTGGTATTGATGCGCTGTTTAAGCGCTTAGAAAAACTAGATCCTGCGGCAGCAATTGCGATAGATCGCGCAAACTCACGACGGGTAATCCGCGCTCTAGAAGTTATCGCTATCACCGGCAAACCTTTTACTGCGAATTTACCCCGAGAAGCTAGTTCGAGATATCCGGATGCGATTCAGTTGGGTCTAGTTATGAATCGGGAAGACCTGAGCGAACGTATTGCTTTGAGAGTTGATCACATGTGGGAAATTGGATTTGTTGAAGAGGTTGACGCACTTATTGGTGCAGGAATTACCAACGGACGAACTGCCCAATTAGCCCTGGGATATTCACAGTTAATCGCCGCGAAAAATGGAGTTTTATCCCAAGATGAGGCGAAAGAAGACACCAAGCGAGCGACCCGACAATATGCGCGTCGGCAAGAAACTTGGTTTAGCCGTGATGAACGTATTCAATGGATATCACAAGAGCAACCTCGCCTTGAAACTGCACTTAAACATTTAGAGAAGATAAAGTAATCCCAATGATTGCTACATATGGACACGGAACAGAGAATGACTTTGTCCTTGTCTTTGACCCAAATGACCAAAGATCAATAACTACTGCCCAAGCTGCTGCAATTTGCAATCGCACAACAGGCATTGGCGCCGATGGACTCATTCGCATAATCAAGCGAGATGACAAATGGTTTATGGATTATCGAAATGCCGATGGCTCGTTAGCTGAAATGTGCGGAAATGGCATACGCGTCATGGCGCGCTATTTAGTCGAACGCGGACATGTCCCTGAAGGAATCTTTGGAATTAATACGCGAGATGGAATTAAGCATCTTCGAGCTCCTTTAGTGGGAGATATTTCGGTCAACATGGGCAAAGTGGTTGACGAATCCGAGGCCATCACCGCTTCAGTAAATGGGAAGATTTGGAATGGATACAACATCAATGTTGGAAATCCTCATGCTGTCGTTTTTGTAGAAAACCTAGAAGAAGTTGGTCCCTTAAACGAAGCGCCTATTGTTAGACCTAAGGATTCATATCCAGAAGGTGTAAATGTTGAGTTCGTACAAATTACGGGCGATCACCAAGCATCAATGCGAGTTTTCGAACGCGGAAGTGGCGAAACTAGATCATGTGGAACAGGAACATGCGCTGTGGCACTTGCGGCTTCGCTGCATTCCAAAGATCGCTTGCCTGCACATTGGGTTATCTATCCACCAGGTGGTCGCCTTGAAGTTTCAATAGATGCACATTCAAATGCAACGTTGATTGGTCCTGCAGTTTTGGTAAGAGATGTTGATATCTCGGAGTACCTACTTGCCTGATAAAGAGTTTGATGAAGAATTTGAAGCCTTGCTCGCCGAAAGTGCGCGAGTAGCCGCCGAATACGATGCAAGTGAAGAAGATCAATTAGTAGATCCGACCCAAGAACTTTCTGAGCGTCACTCTTTACGGCGCGTAAAAGGCTTTTCTACACAGCTTCAAGATATTACTGAAGTAGAAAACCGCGAACTCCAACTTGAACGCGTTGTTTTAGTTGGCGTTTGGACCGAAGGAAGCTCGGAAATGGCCGAAAACTCTTTAGCTGAGTTAAAAGCCTTAGCCGAAACTGCTGGGTCAGAAGTACTTGAAGGAATTATTCAACGCCGAGATAAGCCAGACCCAGCAACGTATATTGGCTCTGGAAAAGTTGCCGAACTCAAGCAGATTGTAATGTCGACCGGCGCCGATACGGTTATTTGTGATGGAGAACTTTCGCCATCACAGCTTCGACAATTAGAAGAAAAAATAAAAGTCAAAGTTGTTGATCGCACTGCTTTAATTCTGGATATTTTTGCTCAACACGCAAAGAGTAAGGAAGGTAAGGCGCAAGTAGAGCTTGCACAGATTGCCTATCTGTTGCCAAGGCTTCGTGGTTGGGGAGATTCGTTATCGCGCCAAGCCGGTGGTCGCGCAGCAGGTGGTGCTGGAATCGGTGGACGTGGTCCGGGTGAAACAAAGATTGAAACAGACCGTCGCAAAATCCGTGACAAAATGGCAAAACTTCGTAAAGAAATCGCGGAGATGAAAGTATCGCTAGATACCAAACGCCAAGAACGTCGACGTGTTAATATTCCATCGGTGGCTAGTGCTGGTTATACCAATGCTGGTAAGTCTTCATTGCTCAACCGCTTAACCAATGCCGGTGTGTTGGTAGAAAATGCACTTTTTGCAACTCTAGATCCAACTGTTCGTAAGTCACAGACAAGTGATGGCCGTGTTTACACACTCAGCGATACCGTTGGTTTCGTTCGACATTTACCACATCAGTTAGTTGATGCTTTTAAATCAACGCTAGAAGAAGTTTCAGGATCTGACTTAATTGTCCATGTTGTTGATGGTTCGCACCCAGATCCATTTGAACAGATTCGAGCGGTGCGCGAAGTAATTGCTGAAATTGGCGGCGGTGAAATTCCTGAAATTATTGCGATAAATAAAGTCGATATCGCTCAGCCTGAAATCGTCATGGAGATTTTAAGAAAAGAACCCAATAGTTATGCATTTTCTGTCCGCACTGGTTTTGGAATAGATGGCTTACTACATGCAATTGAAAGCTCTCTGCCTAGGCCATCGGTTGAAATACACACTGTTATTCCATATGAGCGGGGCGATTTAGTTCATGCCATTCACGAGCGGGGCGAGATCTTCTCTGAGGCTTATGGCGAAGAGGGAACGATTATCCATGCACGAGTTGATGCCACTTTGGCATCGGCCATAGAAAAGGCTCAGGTGAGGGGGGAATAACCCCGACACGCCGAGCGTTATAGCAACAGTAAAGCCCGCTGTGCGCCATGATGCGCCCGCGGGAAGATGTTTTCGCAAGCCCATAACTAGTACGGAATCGAGGTGAGAGCAGTGGCAACAGATTACGACACACCCAGAAAGACTGATGAAGAACTCCACGAAGAGTCGTTAGAAGAGTTAAAAGCTAAACGTGTCGATGCTCAATCCGGCCAAATTGATGTAGATGAAGCAGAAGCTGCAGAAAATCTAGAACTTCCTGGTGCTGATTTATCAGGTGAAGAGTTAGCAGTACGTGTAGTGCCAAAGCAGGTGGATGAATTTACGTGTTCACGCTGTTTCCTCGTGCATCACATAACACAGTTAGCAAAAGGCGAAGGCGCTAAAGCTGTTTGTAAAGAGTGCAACTAACGCTTTTTAAGTTCGTTAATTAAGAGATCCGCCTTATTACTTGTTATTAACCAATAAGGCGTTTCATCTCTTTTGTCATCCAGAAAGATTTGTACGCCAGTAGAACTCCAAAACCTGATATTCATATATGCGCCAGGATCTGCATCACGGGTTCGAAGAAGGCGCATCTGTTTGCTAGTTAGCGCTATGGCGTGTGACACATACTTTAAATCTATGTTCGCGCGTCCAACTTCTAGAGTGTTATCAGAAATCTGGATGATTAACCGCGAGCGGAATGCAATGAGGAGTAACAACAGCGTCAATGCGATCAAGACCACTAAAGCTGAGAGATTTCCTAATGCGGCCCAAATAGATAAGACGAATGAAAGGAAAAAGAAGTAGAGCAATGCCAAAAGCCAGAATGGCATACGGATTACTTCGCGGTATCGCACAGGTCTTACGCTATCGGATAGTCTTAGGCACATGAGCCGTATCGCCTCAACCACGCCACCTGAAGGGGCGATGATTCCAGAGCGTCACCCAAAAGCTCCACCAATCGGTACAAAAATCCCATCACATTTTGGTCACTGCTTTGGGTGCGGAGAACTTCATCCAACAGGTTTGCATTTAGTTGCATACGCAGGTGAAGGCGCAGATATCACTGCGCAATTTACTGTCACAGAAAACCACCAAGGCGCACCAGGTTTGGCACATGGCGGTTTACTCTCACTTGCCTTTGATGAAGCTCTCGGAAAATTGATGTGGTTACTAAGGGCGCCAGCAGTAACGGCTCGACTAGAAACCGATTTTTTAAAACCAGTTCCTATGGGAACAACCTTGCATATCAGTGCCAAAATAACTGGACAAGTAAATCGCAAAGTTTATTCTTCAGCCGAAGGTCGTCTGCACACACCAGATGGTGAATTAGCGGTAAGGGCAGCGGCGTTATTTGTCATAGTCCCAATGGATCATTTTCTTAATAATGCGCCAAAAGAGTACTTAGACCACATTTCAAAGAGCCCAGAGATTTTGGCTTTTGTCGATCCTGATTTTGAGATTAATCCCTAAATGGCCACACTTGATATTTTAATTAAGCGCCTTGACCCTTCGGTTCCGCTACCAACGTATGCAAAAGCTGGTGATGCAGGAGCGGATCTAGTGACAACTCTGGATTTCACCTTAGCTCCAGGTCAACGCCAATTAGTTCCAACTGGGATTTCAATTGCACTGCCAGATGGATATGTTGCACTCGTACATCCGCGTTCAGGCTTAGCTATCAAGCATGGAATAACTCTGGTTAATACGCCGGGAACTATCGATGCGGGATATCGTGGGGAAGTTGCCTGTATTTTAATCAACCATGACCTGGAAGCTTCAATTTCATTTAAAAAAGGCGATCGCATCGCCCAACTTGTTATTCAAAGAGTGGAGCGCGCTAATTTTGTTGAAGTTGAAGAACTGCCAGGTTCAGGTCGGGGCAGTGGTGGCTTTGGATCGACAGGTGTTTCATGAGCGAACATAATCAAGACAAAGAAACCGTCGTTAACGCACTTGGCGGTAAAAAAGGTCTCATTGACTCTGGCATACCATCGGTTGTTTTTCTTCTGACATTTAATTTTAGACATGATCTGCAGTTTTCACTTATTTCAGCACTCGCACTCTCGTTGATTCTTGCAATAGTTCGTCTAGCTAAGAAAGACACTATTCAACACGCAATTTCAGGCGTACTAGGTGTTGTTATCTGTGCATTTTTCGCCAACCGAAGTGGTAATCCAAGTGATTTCTATATTCCAAAACTACTTACAAATCTTGCTTACGGTTCTGCGTATTTAATTGCTAATTTGGCGGGCTGGCCAATTCTTGGAGTTGTTCTGGGGCCACTTCTTGGCGAGAACTTTGAATGGCGTAAAAATCCTGAACGCAAACGCGTCTACATTCGTGCGAGTTGGATTTGGGTTGCGATGTTTTTTGCTCGCATAGCTGTTCAGTATCCAATTTACCGAAGCGGCAACGTCAATCTACTTGGCACGGTTAATTTAGCCATGGGCTATCCATTATTTTTTGCCGCAGCTTATGGTTCTTGGTTAGTGATTAAAACTGCGCCACCAATTAATAAAACTAATTAGTGATGAAGCAGGATTTAATCTGAGCTTCTGCGTCGGATGAGGCAACAAACAAAAGTTCATCTCCAGCAGTAAATACATCATGAGCTTTTGCCGTGATTACTCGACCATCGCGCACAATTGCGGCTAGTGCCGCATCTTCAGGAAGTTCGATCTCTTCAACAGTCTTACCTATGCAGGCCGATCCATCTGGAAGAGTCAGTTCTACAAGATTTGCTTGACCCTTTTTAAATGAGAATAGGCGAACTACATCGCCAACACTTACCGCTTCTTCAACCAGGGCGGCAATGATTCTCGGGGTTGATACGGCAACATCAACACCCCATGAAGAGTCAAAGAGCCATTCATTTTTTGGATGATTGATACGTGCGACAACTCGGGGCACGCCATATTCAGTTTTGCCTAAAAGGGAGGTGACAAGGTTTGCTTTGTCATCACCGGTGGCGGCAACTAAAACTTGGCAGTTGTTTAAATGTGCATTATCAAGAGAAGTGATTTCACAAGCATCAGCCATCAACCACTCAGCGTCAGGAACACTTTCTAACTTGAGCGCTTTAGGGTCTTTATCAATCAGTAGAACTTGGTGGCCATTATCTAGAAGTTCGCGCGCAATTGCGCGGCCTACATTTCCGGCACCGGCGATAGCGACTCTCATTTAGCGTTCTCCATCTGGTGTGCTGGCAAGAATACTTTCTGTCTTTTCAATATCTTCATCGCTCACCATTACGTGGATCAAATCGCCCTGTTGCAACACAGTGTGTTGGTCAGGAACTAAACCGACGCCAAGGCGGGTAATGAAAGCCACACGGGCTGGAGTGAGTTCATCAATGAGTAAAACCGCACGGCCATACCAGTCATTGTGTGGATGCATTTCA
>CAINSH010000201.1 GCA_903852955.1 uncultured Actinomycetes bacterium
GGCAAGTTAGCCGATGCTTTTCATAAAGCTGCCAATGATTTTCATGAATCAATGGTTGATTACGGCGAATCTGTGCGCAGCGAATTTGGTTCACAGGGCCGCTTAGAAGAGATCCCGCAATCTCTTGAATCACCGATTCGAAAGGTGCGCGAGAGTGCACAAGCTATTGTCCAATCACTGAGTGCAGATGATGAAATTATCGATACCGATGCAATGGCCGAACGGGCCCGCGTTAAGGGCGCTGTTACAGAGGTTTCAACTACGGCCGCTACATTATTAAAGCTTGGCAGTGGTTTGGTGCTTTGGTATGAACCAACTTTTTCAACGCTTTATTTAGCACCGCTCTCGGTTTCTGATGTTTTGCGCGAGAACATGCTCAAACAAACTCCGGTCATTGCAACATCTGCAACGCTAACGGTTGGTAACTCTTTTAACTCTTTAGCAAAAAGCATCGGTTTTTTAGTAGGTGAAGATTTAGATGCCCAGCTCAGTGAAGGTGAACTAGATCCTGGCAATGTAAAGATGCTCGATGTTGGTTCGCCATTTGATTTTGCTAATCAAGGCGTTTTATATATGCCAAAACACCTACCCGAACCTGGTCGCGATGGCCCCAGCATTGAAGTTTTAACTGAACTCGGCGAATTAATCGATGCTGCAGGCGGGCGCACATTGGCCCTATTTTCTTCCTGGCGTGGGGTAGAAGCGGCAGATGCACATCTGCGAAAAGTTTTAGCTGAGCTTCCAATAAAAATCATTACGCAAAAACGTGGCGATGCCGTTGGCCCGCTCGTTTCTCGCTTTGCTAAAGATGAGACTTCGGTTCTGCTGGGCACAATGTCGCTGTGGCAGGGTGTTGATGTGCCAGGCAATAGCTGCATCTTGGTTGCTATCGATCGCATTCCTTTTCCACGTCCAGATGAACCAGTGATGTCGGCCCGTGCTTCACAGGCCGATGCTGCAGGCGGAAGTGGTTTCATGCAGGTTTCACTGCCACGTGCGGCATTACTTTTGGCACAGGGCACCGGGCGTTTGATTCGATCCGTTGATGATCGGGGAGTCGTTGCGATTTTAGATTCACGTATTGTCACTAAGCGATATGGAAGTGTGCTGCTTAATTCAATGCCGCCACTGTGGCGAACATCAGATAAGGAAGTAGTGCGCGACTCCTTAAAGCGCCTTAACGAGTCCCTTTAACTGGGGCCAGGATTTTTCAAAACTTGGATGAAGAGTTAATTCATCAACTAAATCGATCTCTACCCAGCGCACTTCATGTGATTCATCGTTGAGTTCATGGGCAATGAGCAAATCTGTTGCATGGGCAATAACAGTGTCATAGCGCCAGTTTCCATGATCATCGCTAAAAACCTGCACTGGAGTTAGATGCACAGGATCGATTCCTGTCTCTTCTTTTGCTTCGCGAATTGCAGCCTCTAAAACGTTTTCATGACTATCGCGGGCACCGCCTGGAATTCCCCAGGTGTCACCGTTGTGAACCCATGGTGCGCGATGTTGCAAAAGGATTTGCGTGCCACGCACCAACAAGATTCCTGCTGCCCCGTTAAGGCCCCAATGTTTATTGCCGCAGGCGCATTGGACCCAACCATCACCATCGCGTGCGCTCATGGCGTAAGAGTGTCACAACTATCCACAGTTAGTGCAGTGACCTAGAGCATTGGTCGCATCACAGACTTATCGTCGCGGCGTATGAAGCCCTTACTTATTCTCATTCTTTTCATATCTTTATCCACCCCAGCCAGCGCAATCGCCGATTGTTCAACTACGGCCTGCGTGGATGTTTTTACCCACAACAATCAGATCATCATTACCGCAAAAAAGACAGATGGCGGGGCGCTAGCTAAAAAGGGCACAGTGGTTGCTCCAAAACCCAAGCCAACTCTGTGGTTTCCGCCAAAACCCAAGGCAGCTCCAACAGTTAAGCGCACATATAAGCCAAGGGTAAGGATCAAAAAAGTAGTGACACAGAGCGTTAATTTAAGTGATCGCTTAATCAAAATGGTGCCAACAGCCACCATTGCATATCAACCCGAGTTTGAACCACTTGTACATGTGCC
>CAINSH010000202.1 GCA_903852955.1 uncultured Actinomycetes bacterium
CAGCTTCGTGTAACCAAGAAATTATCGTTGCTTCGTCGTCGCTCTGTCGAACATCTGCTGTAAAGCCATGGCTTTTTGCAGATTCTTCGATAAAGGATTTTAGTTGTGGATAATTGAAGTCACCATAAATACTCGAGTCGCGGATATCCAGTCGCGCCAAATTGGGACCATTTATCACCAAGATCTTCATGAGCTAAGCCTCTCATATGCTGCGAGTAAGTCGCTTTCACTTGGCCCTTCGATTCGAAGCGTCTTACCAATTTCGCTTATTGCCACAAAGCGCAATGTGCCGGAACGAGATTTCTTGTCGATTGCCATGTTGGCGCGCAACTCTGACCAATGGCGACTTTCGTATGTAACTGGCAGCCCCAAATTTCCTAATATCTCCTGGTGCAGTGATGTAACTTCATCGGAAAGGATTCCGATTTGCTTTGCCAGGTTGGCTGCAAAAACTAAACCAATAGATACACATTCACCGTGACGCAGCGCGTATCTGCTGTGCAGCTCGATGGCATGGCCCAGGGTGTGTCCATAATTCAAAATTTCTCGATCGAAACTTTCTTTGAAGTCGCCACTAACTACCTTCGCTTTAACGGCTACGGTCCGGGAAATCAGTTCGAGGGTAAGAGTTGCATCTGCACGTATTTCAGCCAGCTCTTTCCCTTTAAGCAACTCAACTATCTGCCCATCAACGATGAAACCACTTTTCAATACTTCCGCTAAGCCAGCCGCAAAGTCGCGATCACTCAGCGTTTCCAACCAAGAGAGGTCAACTAAAACCGAAATAGGTGAATAAAAAGAACCAATTAGATTCTTGCCGTACTCACTATTAATTCCAGTTTTGCCACCAACTGCGGCATCAACCATCGCGGCCAGTGTTGTGGGTACCGCAACCCAGTCAATTCCGCGCAACCAAGAACTCGCTACAAAACCAGAGAGATCAGTAACGGCGCCTCCACCTACTGCAACTATTAAGTCATTGCGCGTGAATCCCGCAGCACCTAACCAGTCGAGAACTTTTTGATAGGTTTCAAAAGATTTACCAGCTTCAGAATCTGGAACGGTGAAAATGTGAATTTGGGCTTCGGTTTCGGGTAATCCAATAATGCGATCGCGCATGGCTTCAGAGACGATAACGGCAACCTGTCCGCGGTTAACCAAATATGGCTCAAGCGCTTTTTGCCAATCAATATCGATTACTACTTCATATTCACGATCGGCTGAAACTGAAATTACGTTCATTACGCCACCGCCAAAATATCTGCGCATATTTCATTCACAGTGCGATCATCGACTGGCACTACTGCCGTCGCCAGGCTCTCGTAGATGGGGCGACGGGAATTCATTAGTTCGTTCCATTGCGCACGCGGATTGCCCAGTAAAAGTGGCCGGTCGCGATTAAAGCCAACACGAGCTGCAGCTTTACCTAAGGAAATGTCTAGAAAGATCACGGTTGCTCCACTGTCACGTAACAATTCTTGAGCTTGCGGAGAGATAGGAGCGCCTCCCCCTAGTGAGACAACACCATTATCTGATTGCAAAACTTCGGCCAATACTTTCAATTCTTCAGAGCGAAAAAATGGCTCACCTAAATCTACGAATATGTCTGAGATCTTCTTTTCCAACTTGGCTTCGATTAGCGCATCGGTATCGGCGAACTTAACCTTTAATTTCTTAGCTAATGAATGCCCAATCGTGCTTTTTCCGGCGCCGGGTGGACCGATCAGAATAATCTGGTGACTCATTTGATCGTGAGGTGTGCGATATAGCTTTCGAAATTGCGTTTCGTCTCACCAACGCTGTCGCCACCAAATTTTTCTAGTACTGCTTCGGCTAGAACAAGTGCAACCATTGCTTCAGCTACGACGCCCGCAGCAGGAACAGCGCACACATCAGAACGTTGGTTAATAGCTTTGGCAGCTTCGCCAGTCTTTACATCGATGGTGTCGAGAGCTTTGGGAACTGTTGAAATAGGTTTCATAGCTGCGCGCACACGCAAAATCTCACCATTGGACATTCCGCCCTCAGTGCCACCCGCACGATCAGTACGACGGCGAATTGCGCCGTCTGGACCACGTTCAATTTCATCGTGCGCTATCGACCCACGACGTGTAGCTGTGGTGAAACCATCGCCAACTTCTACACCTTTGATTGCTTGGATACCCATCATTGCTGCTGCTAAACGCGCATCAAGTCGACGATCCCAATGCACATGTGAACCTAAACCTGGTGGCAAGTTAAAAGCCAAAACTTCAACTACGCCGCCTAACGTGTCACCATCTGAGTGCGCAGATTCAATCTCAGTAATCATGGCCGCGCTCGTTTTGGCATCAGCGCAACGAACTGGATCTTCATCAATTCGTTTCATATCACCTGCACTTGGTAACTCGGTATTTTCAGGAACTCGCACTGAACCAATTGATAAAACGTGACTTAAAACTGTGATGCCGCATGTTTGCTGCAAGAAAGCGCGTGCAACGGCGCCGAGAGCAACGCGTGCTGCAGTTTCGCGAGCGCTAGCCCGTTCTAAAATCGCACGAGCATCATCAAAATCATATTTTTGCATTCCGACTAGATCGGCATGTCCTGGTCGCGGACGACTTAGAGGCGCATTACGTCCTAAATTTTTAATCTCTTCTTCGGGCACTGGATCGGCCGACATCACTTTTTCCCACTTGGGCCACTCTGAATTAGCAACTTGAATTGAAATTGGTCCGCCTTGAGTTAAACCCAAACGAATGCCGCCAAGAATTGTGACTTTATCTGCCTCAAAATTCTGTCTAGCTCCACGACCAACTCCCAAACGGCGGCGCGCTAGGTGGTAATCAATATCGGCAGTTGTTACTTGAACCGAAGCTGGAATTCCCTCAATGATCGCACTGAGGGCTGGACCATGAGACTCACCCGCAGTTAACCAACGCATGGGCTAATTCTCTCAGATCTTTGCCTTTTATGTCGCCATATTAAGCGCTGCCGCTAGCAATATAGCTGGCGCGAAGGCGATCCGTTTAGGTAAACGTCGCTGCATCAATGACATTGCGATTAGTTGCAGCCACGCGATGCCAATCAAAAGAACGATTGAGAAACCCAAATCACCTTGCCGGATCCATGGCGCCAAAATCAGTATCAATTTCACATCACCCATGCCGATTAATGAAGTGAGTCCAAATAATAGGACTATGCAGCACATGCCAAAGAGCGCAGAATTAAGATGCATTCGTAGATTTAAAAGATATAACGCCGGCCAAAAAAATATCACACCTGCAATAATTGATCGATTAGATATCCGAAAAGTTACTAAATCTCGAATCATCACAGCGGCACTCCAGGTTAAGACAACAATGAGTGAAAGAGTTTGAGCAACCATCAACACAAACTAGCGAACTTCGTTGCAAGCTCGGATTCGCTGATGTCGAACTGTGTAAAAAAACGCCTACAGTCGCTTTAATGCGGCTTCTCGCATAAGCGGTGCTAGTTGGGAGCGCTTTACGGAGGTACCAGCAAAAATTGCGACCTGCGAAATAGCCTGATGAACCAATAGATCTAAACCATCAATGGTCTCAAGCCCCACGTTTCGCCAGAACCCCATTAATGCAGTTGGCCAAGGATTGTAAAGTGACTCAAATAAGAGCGCACTGGCCCCAGCAATTTTTCCAACTAATTCGTCGGCAGCTCCGGCTGGTGAAGTATTTATGATCAAATCGTATTTAGACCAATTAATTTGATCATCAAAACCAATCACTGAAACTGATGCAAAGAGGGCTGACTTAATTAAACTTGCACTGCGATGCTCGCTTCGACTTGCAACATCTATTAAAACTCCCACGCTATCAAACGCCGCAATCGCTGCTCGAGCTGTAGCTCCCCCGCCCAAGATCAAAACATTTTGAAAAGTAGCGTTCGTTTTCGCTGCCACACTTTGTTGGAAGCCGACCACATCAGTGCTTTCCACTTTCCAGGAGTCGCCAATTTTGATCAAAGTATTGGCACTTCTAATCCGTTTTGCCAACTCAGAAGTTGGGAAAATCAAATCAACAAGCTCTTCTTTGAGCGGCATAGTGAGTGAAAAACTATTAAGTTCTGGTGGCGTGGATTCCAAATATCTGGCTAGATTGCCGCTCTTAACTTCAACTGCAGTGTATTTTGCAGAGATCTCTAAACATTCATAAGCCACCTGATGGATAACTGGAGAAAGTGAATGCGAGATCGGAGACCCGAGAACTGCGCCGTTAAACGTTCTCACTCGAATGCTCCTGCCCTTCGGTTCTTTTGATAAAGCAATTTCCAAGTGTTGAACTCTGCTATCGATTTAGTGAATCTAGTATCACCTGGTGCTACGGTGATAAAGAATAGCCAATCCCC
>CAINSH010000203.1 GCA_903852955.1 uncultured Actinomycetes bacterium
ACTATTTCATCGCCCGCTTCGATTGCCGCCAATAGTGCGGGGTTATCGCCAATTCGAAGATCTCGGCGAAACCACATAATGCTTCGTTTAGGCGCGGACATGGGTAGATTTAACCAGTATGAAAGAGATTAGGCGCTTCCAAATCCGCGGCGTTGCTGGCGAAGTTAAGCGCGTTGACTTCGATGCTCGCTTTGTTGATTACTGGCTACCAAAAGAGCCTGCTACACACTTACTTATCGCCCATGATGGTCAAAACGTTTTTGATGGACGTAGTTCAACACATCGTGGGCAAACGTGGAAAATGGCTCAATCAGCACATCGAGTAAGTCGAGAACTTGGTCTTAATCCCCCTGCGATTATCGCGGTGTGGCACAGCAGTTCTAAGGAAAATCCTTGGGGCCGTGGCCGTGACTTGGTACCAGAAAAATATTTCCGCGAAGGAATTGCAGTTCAAAAAGAGTTTGCAGATGTTTTTGATCCAACCAAATTACATGGTGATAAATACTTAGCTACTATTTTTAATCAATACGTTGCCGCAATTGCTCCAGGAATTCCCGCCAGCAACACTGCCATGATTGGTTCCTCTATGGGCGGATTAGCAACGTTGTATGCCGTTGCTCAGTTGCCAGAGAAATTTTCCACTGCGCTTGCACTTTCTCCACACTGGCCATTTGGCGGTAATGAATTAGTTGAAAAATCCATTGCATCACTTCCTGCGCCAGGTTCACATAAGATTTGGATGAGCCGAGGTACAAAAGGTTTAGATTCAAATTACCAACCTTTTCAAGATTTAGCTGATGAGCTGATGCATAAACGCGGATATGTGCCACATGATTTTGCTAGCAAAATCTATGAGCGAAGCGGTCACAATGAACGTTCTTGGGCAAAATATCTAGATCAACCTATGCGATTTTGGCTCAATACTTAACTACGTACTTCACAACTTTTGACACCAATTTTTGACCACTTGAGTTTGTAACTATTGCTACCAATTCAAAAGAAGTTCCTGATTTATATAGTCGATTATGGATAAATACACGATGTAACCCAGATGCGACATAATCATCTTTAGTCGTGCGGTGATCCGAAGTTCCAAGGACTTTCCAAGCCTTACCGCTTTGGCGGGCGGCAAAAGTCACTTGCACAAAGTCATCACCAGGTACTTTGGCAGTAATCGCAGACCATCCTGGGGTGCGGAAATCAGGCTTTGGTGCGTTTAAAGTGATCGCCAGAGGAGTATTTGATTCAAAGGCACTATCAGCTTTGAGAATAACCCAACTGCGCGGCGCCAACTTTAAATCGATAGTTGATGTGCGGGCAGTAACTTGTGCAGCACCAGAGATTGCGGTCCATCCAGAATCCTTAGTTGACACAGGAATAGTTGCTTCTTGCACTTCATCATTTGAATTAAATGCAATGAGAAACTCTTGGTTATCAGCAAAACGGCTAACTGAAAGAACGCTACCAAATCCATATCTGACTTGTTGTGCACCAGATTTTAGTGCCGGATACTTTTTATAAAGCCCCTGTAGTTCAGCTATATTTTCTTCAAGTGGATTCTTAACATCAAAAGCACTTGCACTGCCAATTGGAGCGCCTCCAATACGAACTTCTGATTTCCAATCTTCTACTTGCGTAGCAAACATGTCTTGACGAGCTAGCTGGTCTCCGCCATTACCAGTCATGCCTTTCTCATCTCCGTAGTAGAGAACGGGACCACCGCGTAAAGTAAATAGAAGTGCATTAGCCAATTTCGCTCGTTCCAATAAAATTTGTGGTCCATCACTTCCACTTAAAATTTCAATAAAATGGCCGATGCGTCCCATGTCATGATTGCCTAAAAATGTTGCAAGTGAGTAAGCACTTGTATTAGGTGAAGTATAGAAATCATCGGTGTTGAAAAGGTCTGCAACATCACTTGCTCCACCGCCAGCTTTTGCAAAGCGTGAAACCTTGGCTTGGAATGGGAAATCTAAAACCCCAGGGAAATTCTGCTCTGTAACAAAGGATGCTAAGAATGGAATATCTGCGTCTGCAACCTCACCAAAAATTGGAAAGTTTTCTTTTCCAGCAGCTTTTGCAGTAGCAATGATCTTAGGTAGAAATGCTTTCCAGAACTCAGGGTTAACGTGTTTTGCTGTATCGATTCGGTATCCATCAATATCAAAGCGCGAGATCCAGCTGGACCACAGATCTGTCATACCCTTCACTACAGCTGGCTTTTCAGTAAAAATGTCATCTAGGCCAACGAAATCGCCTTGAGTAACTGATGATCCGGACCAGATTGAGTCACCACGGTTATGATAGTTAGTTAGGTCGTTGAGAAAACCTGGCTTCTTGATGTTCTTATCGTAAGAGGAAGTGCGTGGCACGTAAGCAAATGATTTATCAGCACACAGTTTAGGAAAGCTTGCCAGGCCTGCAATTTTTCCAGGATCAAACAGTTTGCCTGTGCAAGTTTTATATGGAAAATCTGATGGCTCGCGATAAGAAGTTGAACCAATCGTGTATTTAACAACGTCAGCTGTGTGGTTCACAACTATGTCCACTATAACTTTCAACCCTAATTTGTGTGACGTCGCTACGAAATCTTTGAAATCTTGCTCAGTTCCAAGGTGAGGATCAATAGTTGTGAAATCTACTGCCCAATAACCATGGTATCCAGCAGAACCTTGTTGAACATATTGGTTCTTAACTGGAGGCGTAATCCAAATTGAGTTAAAACCTAAATCTTTTATATACTGCAAATGATTAGTTAGGCCTTTGAAATCTCCACCGTGGTAATAGCCAATATCAGTTGGATCGTCGCCACCACCAAGTCGACCGCCAGTTAAGCCTCCGCCATCATTGTTTGTATCACCGTTTGCAAACCGATCAGTCATTACAAAATAAACTGAATCACCTGCCAATGGTCCACGTGCGACTGGTCGAGCTAGGGCTGCCAAATTTTCAGTCGCTCCAGATGTTGTGGCAATTAGCGAAAAAGCGATGGATAGCGCTAGAGCAGCAGAGATTTTTTTCATTCTATGATCCAGACTCCTTGTGTTGCATGATCTGAATTGACGCTGAAATTCTCACCCTTGGCTAGTCGACCATAAAGTGTTTTAGTGACTGTATATCCAAAGCTGCTTAAATCAATTGCTATTTTGACGGGGCCACGGGAGATGAACACAAGAATTGATTGTTTTTTAGATTCACGCAAATAGACCAAATAATCGTCCTCAACTGCTACCCAACGTAACCCGCCATTTATAAGTGCATCTTGATTTCGCCTTAACTTTACAAGCTCCTTAACTTGTGCGAAAAACTCTGAATCCCACCCGCTCTGATCGTCCCAATTAATTGTGCGCCGCGCGTCTTCACCCCAGGAACCTTCAAGCCCGATTTCATCCCCAGCAAATATTGACGGGACGCCTGGATAAGTAAGCATCATTGTCATTGCAGCTACGTGTGCCGTTTTATCACCCATCA
>CAINSH010000204.1 GCA_903852955.1 uncultured Actinomycetes bacterium
AAGCCGTGAATTAGCCTCATCCTTCTCGCCCAACGAGATTGAAGCTCCGCTATATCAAAAGTGGATGAAGGCCGGATATTTCACAGCAGATGCAACTTCGAGCAAGCCACCATTTTCAATTGTTTTACCACCACCTAATGTCACCGGCGTTTTACATATTGGTCACGCACTAGATCAAACTTTACAGGATTGCCTAACGCGCATGAAGCGCATGCAAGGCTTTGAAGTTTTGTGGTTGCCTGGCATGGACCATGCAGGTATTGCAACTCAAAACGTTGTTGAAAAACAATTAGCAGCAGATGGTAAGTCACGCCATGATCTTGGTCGCGAAGAGTTTGTTAAAAAGGTGTGGGAATGGAAAGAGGAATCAGGCGGTGCCATTCTTGAACAGATGAAGCGTTTGGGATCTTCAGTTGATTGGTCGCGCGAACGTTTTACTATGGATGAGGGAATGTCCAAGGCTGTTGTTGCAATATTTAAGCGCATGTATGACGCAGAACTTATTTATCGCGCAGAACGAATTATCAACTGGTGTCCACGATGCTTAACAGCGTTGTCAGATATTGAAGTTGAGCACCAAGATGATGCAGGCGAATTCGTTCAGATTCGTTATGGCGAGGGTGAACAAAGCATTGTGATTGCAACGACTCGAGCTGAAACAATGCTGGGAGATGGCGCAGTTGCGGTGCACCCGGATGATCCTCGATACAAACACATGATTGGCACAGAAGTTCTTTTGCCACTAGTTAACCGAATGATTCCGATTATTGCTGATGAGTTGGTAGATCCTGACTTTGGAACTGGCGCAGTAAAAGTTACAGCAGCACATGATCCAAATGACTTTGAGATGGCGATGCGTCACAACGTTCCCTTTGTTGTGATCATGAATGAGCACGCAGTAATGGATGGAACCGGTACAGAGTTTGATGGAATGGATCGCTTTGATGCGCGTATAGCTGTAGTTGCGAAGCTAAAGGAAATGGGACGCGTAGTTGCCGAAAAGCGTCCTTACATGCACGCAGTTGGTCACTGTTCTCGTTGCGATACAACCGTTGAGCCTCGTTTATCAAAGCAGTGGTTTGTAAAGGTTGCACCTATGGCAAAGGCATCTGCGGACGCAGTTCGAAGTGGTGCGGTAAAGATTGAACCTGAAGCACTTGCTCCACGTTATTTTGATTGGGTCGACAACATGCATGACTGGTGTATTTCGCGTCAGTTATGGTGGGGACACCGAATTCCAGTTTGGTATGGACCAAATGATGAAGTTGTAGTTGTAGGTCCTGGTGAATCAGCCCCAGCTGGATTTATACAAGATCCAGATGTTTTGGATACCTGGTTCTCATCTGGTCAGTGGGCGTTTTCAACTTTTGGTTGGCCTGTGAAAACTGCAGATCTTGCAAAGTTTTATCCGACATCAGTGCTTGTAACTGGCTATGACATTTTGTTCTTCTGGGTTGTTCGAATGATGATGATGAGCACCTTTGCCATGGACGGCGTGCCACCGTTTAAAACAATCATGTTGCACGGTCTAGTGCGCGATCAATTTGGCAAGAAGATGTCAAAGAGTCGCGGAAATGTTATTGACCCAATTGAATTTATGGATAAGTACGGCGCAGATGCTTTGAGATTTACTTTGGCCCGAGGCGCAAACCCTGGAACAGATCAAGCCCTGGCCGAAGATTGGATTGGCGGCTCTCGAAACTTTGCAACCAAACTTTGGAATGCAACGCGTTTTGCAATGATGAACGGTGCAACAGTTCAAGGCGATCTGCCAGCAATTGATTCATTGAATGCGGTAGATAAGTGGATTCTTAGCCGTTTGTCTCAAACAATTTCAGAAGTTGATTCTTTATTTGAAAAATATGAGTTTGCTCGCGCTTGCGAACTTTTGTACCACTTTGCCTGGGATGACCTTTGCGATTGGTACCTTGAACTATCTAAGGAAGTTTTTGCAGGTTCTGATTCGGCTCAGACTAAGCGTGTACTAGGCCATGTTCTGGATCAATTATTACGCCTGCTTCATCCAGTAATGCCTTTTATTACTGAACAGCTTTGGACAACGCTTACTGGTGGAGAGTCATTAGTAGTTGCACAGTGGCCTGTAGCAAATGCTGAACATGTAGATTCAAAATCTGAAAAACTTGTATCACAAATGCAAGAAATCATTACTGATGTGCGCCGTTTCCGTAATGACCAAGGAATTAAGACATCTGCCAAGATTCCTGCACGTTTTATAGCTAAAGGCGAAATTGAAGAGTACGCCAGCGCTATGGCATTTGTATTACGCCTTGAACTAGGTGACATCACACCAAGTGCCAAAGTTGATATTGGATCCGTTCAAGTTGAATTTGATTTAACCGAATCAATCGATGTGCTCGCAGAACGCGCTCGACTAGAAAAAGATTTAGCTGCTGCTATTAAGGACAAGCAAACTGCCGAAGTTAAATTAAACAACGAAGGCTTTATGGCAAAAGCACCAGAAAATGTATTAACTGAAATACGTGAACGTTTAGTTAAAACAAGTGCAGACATTGAACGTATTACCGCCCAACTTGCTGCACTTCCACAAGCATGATTATTTCTCCTGACGATCAAGAGCGGGTAGATGCTATTGAGCAGGCGTTGCTAGCAAGATGGCCAGAAACACGGATTGCGCCTTCAACTGAAAGAATCGCTGCCCTGGTCGATATTTTGGGATCACCACAACTTACTTATCCAACAATTCATGTTGGCGGCACAAATGGGAAAACCACAACATCTCGAATGATTGATTCACTGCTTTTTGCTCATGGTCTACGCACCGGAAGATTTACAAGTCCACACCTTGAAACTTACCGAGAACGAATTGCAATCAATGGTGAGCCGATTGATCCTAAAGATTTAATTTTTGCTTACAACGATATCGCTTCGTATTTAGAATTAATGGATACTAAATTCGAGCACCCCATTTCATTTTTTGAAGCAGTAACTGCACTTGCCTTTGTTGCCTTTGCAGAACACCCCGTAGATGTTGGAGTTATCGAGGTAGGCATGGGTGGCGAATGGGATGCAACTAATGTCATCGATGCCGATGTTTCGGTAATCATGCCTATTGGCTTTGACCACATGGAGTACTTGGGAAACACCTTGCATGAAATTGCGGCAACAAAGGCTGGAATTATCAAAGAGGGCGGCTTTATTGTTTTGGCGCAACAAGAGCCAGAGGCAGCAAAAGAATTAATTAGAAAAGCTGCCGAAGTTGGTGCCGATATTGCACGCGAAGGAATTGAGTATTCAGTGACATCCCGCGCCGTAGCCGTTGGTGGACAACTTATTACGATTCAAGGAATGCACGACACTTACGATGAGATTTTTCTGCCACTTCACGGAAAGCACCAGGCCTCAAACGCAGCCAGCGCGCTAGTTGCCGTTGAAGCATTCTTTGGTGATCAACCATTAGATATCGAAGCCGTGCGCGCAGGTTTTGCTGCAGTGACATCACCGGGTCGCTGCGAAGTTATTCACCGCGACCCAACTGTAATTTTGGATGCTGCACATAATCCTCATGGTGCAAAAGCTTTGTCTGAGACTTTAAAGAGTGAGTTTAACTTTGATGAAATCGTGGCAGTTGTTGGTGTCTTTGCCGATAAGGATGCCACTGGAATCTTGCAAGAATTAGAGCCAATCGTTGATCATGTAATCGTTACTCAAAGTACATCGTCTCGAGCTATGAGTTCGACTGAACTTGAAAAGATTGCATCATCGATTTTTGGCAGTGATCGAGTTTTTGAAATTAGTGATTTGCATACCGCACTTGATCGCGCAGTAACTGATGCAGTTAGGCCATTGAGTGATGACAGCGTTGGGATAATTGTTACGGGCTCGGTAGTTACTGTTGGCGAATCGAAAACGTATTTAAGAAAGAAATTTGCGAAATGAAAGTTCTTGGCGCATCAGTCTTAGTAATGGAAAGCCTAACTCTGGGCTTTGCTATTTTGTTGGCAACTAAAGATCATTCTGCCGCGGCATTAATTTACGGGTCAGTGATTTCGCTACTGCTGTTCTTAACGGCTGGAGTTCTCAAGCGACGTTCAGGTTTCTATATTGGCTCGATCATGCAGATTTTCATGATTGCATTTGGCTTCGTTATTCCCGCCTTTTTTCTTATAGGGGTGGTTTTTGTAGGACTGTGGGCCGCGGCCATCATTGTTGGCCGAAAGGGTGAAGCCGCTCGCGCAGCTTTCGTGGCGCAGGCAGGGGAAAAGCCCTAATAGACTAGGCGGGTGAGCACAGAGAAAACCCTGATCCTGGTCAAGCCCGACGGAGTCCGTCGTGCTCTTGTTGGCGAAGTTATTTCTCGTGTAGAAACTAAGGGATATTCCATCGAAGCGTTACGCATGCTTAACGCAGATCGCGCATTACTCGAACAACATTATGCAGAACATATTGGCAAGCCATTTTATGAACCACTCGTTGAGTTCATGATGTCTGGTCCAATTGTCGCCATGGTTGCATCAGGAAATCGCGTCATTGAAGGTTTTCGTTCTTTAGCTGGTGTCACAGATCCAACAGTTGCTGCGCCCGGAACAATTCGTGGCGATCTTGCAAGAGATCAAGGCACCAAAGTTGTTCAGAATATTGTGCACGGTTCAGATTCACCAGAATCAGCTGCGCGCGAAATTCAAATTTTCTTCCCTAATTAATCAAGGAGTAAAAAAGTATGAGCTCAACAAACAAGATGTCCTTTATTGGCCGCGATATGGCGGTTGACCTTGGAACAGCGAACACGCTTGTATATGTTCGCGGACGTGGAATTGTGTTGAATGAGCCATCAGTAGTTGCCGTCAATCAAGATACTGGCGGAATTTTGGCCGTAGGTCTTGAAGCAAAAAAGATGATTGGTCGTACTCCTGGAAACATCGTTGCTATCCGCCCGCTCAAAGATGGTGTGATTGCTGACTTCGAAACAACTGAGCGCATGCTTCGTTATTTCATTCAAAAAGTTCACCGCCGTCGTTATTTGGCTAAGCCTCGTATTGTTGTGTGCGTGCCATCTGGAATCACTGGCGTAGAACAGCGCGCAGTAAAAGATGCAGCATATGCAGCTGGCGCACGCAAGGTATACATCATTGAAGAACCAATGGCAGCAGCGATTGGTGCCGGACTTCCTATTCACGAACCAACTGGAAACATGGTTGTTGATATCGGTGGAGGAACAACAGAAGTTGCAGTTATTTCACTTGGTGGAATCGTGACTTCTCTTTCTATTCGCGTGGGTGGAGATGAACTCGACCAGTCGATTATTAGCTATGTAAAGCGCGAATTTTCACTACTTTTAGGTGAGCGCACTGCTGAAGAAATCAAAATGGCTATTGGATCTGCTTTCCCACTTCCAAATGAAAACGATGCAGAAATTCGCGGTCGTGATTTAGCTACAGGTCTTCCAAAGACAGTTGTTGTATCTGCTGCTGAAATTCGCAAAGCGCTAGAAGAGCCAGTAAATGCAATTGTGAATGCGGTAAAGAGCACATTAGACAAAACTCCTCCAGAGCTTGCTTCAGATTTAGTTGGACGCGGAATTGTTTTGACTGGCGGCGGCGCATTGCTCAAGGGATTAGATGAGCGCTTGCGCAAGGAAACTGGAATGCCAATTCATGTAGCTGAACGCCCATTGGATGCAGTGGTTGAAGGTTCTGGAAAGTGCATTGAAGAGTTTGAGGCTTTAGAGAAGGTCTTAATCTCTGAACCACGTCGATAGGGTAATTAGAAGATGCGTCAAGGTGGTGGGAATCGTTCCCGTCTACTTTTAATCTCCCTGATTGTGACTTCGCTTTTTTTGATCACGCTAGATCTTCGCGGAGTTTCAGTTCTTGATGGCGCTCGTACCGGAACGCAAAACGTTCTGGGGCCATTTCAAAAAGCAGGCAATTTCGTTCTTACTCCGGTGAAGAATTTCTTTTCCTACATAACTCATTTGGGCAGAACACGGACACAGTTAGAAAATCTACGGATTGAAAATTCAAAATTACGTCGTGAATTAATTATTCGCCGAAATGCAGATGGCCAGTTGAGTCAATTAAAATCAATTCTTGATTTGGCGGGCACTGCTGAATACAAAGTTGTGAATTGCAGAACCATTAGTCAAGGGTCGGGTCAGTCATTTTCTGAAACAATCACAATCGATTGCGGTAGTAATGCCCGGATACGCAAAAACATGACAGTGATTTCGCAGGATGGAATCGTCGGAGTAGTAAAAGAAGTATCTGCAAATACTTCAGTTGTAATGCTAGCTACCGATCCAACCTTTAGAATTGGGGTTCGAGTCGCTGGAACCCAACAAATAGGTATTTTATCGGGGCGTGGGTCAAGCACTTCTACGTTGCAACTTCTGGATAATCAGACCTCAATTAAAGCTGGCGATGTGTTGTTGGCACGCGGAAGTATTGCGAACCGCCCATTTGTCCCTGGTGTACCGGTTGGTTACGTAATTGATATAGACAATTCTGCAGGTGAAATTGCGCAAAGTGGAACAGTTCGTTATTACGCAAATTTTAACAATCTTGGAGTTGTCGCAGTTGTAGTTGGCGCGCCGGTTACAAATCCCGGCGATGCACTTGTGCCAGCAAAACCAACTCCTACTCCAACTCCTACGGTAACGATTTATGTCACTCCATCACCAACCCCAACGAATTAGTCCAGCATGTTAATTCGACCAATTTCCCTTTCGATTCCGGTATTTCTGGCAATTTTCACTTTTCAAGAAGCAGTCGTTAATCAATTTAATCTGCCAGGTGGGGGATTTTCTATATTTATGATCTTTGCGCTGGTGTGGGCGATTGCAAGTACACCTGAAATAGCCGCGTTTTTAGGTTTTGGCGCAGGGTTGTTAATGGATTTATCACTAAGTTCTGGCGGTCGAGTCGGACAGTGGACCCTGATCATGATTGTTGTTTGCTACGGAGTTTCATATCTTGGGTATGGTGATGAAAATATCAGGGGTAATCCTGTTGGAGTAGTTTTATTCGTGGTGTTTGCAAGTTTAGCTGCGGAATTTTTGTTCATTGTTACTTCACTTCTTTTAGGAGTTTCAGTCGGAAATTTCAATAAAATACTTTTGATTTTACTTGGTAATTTTTTGTGGACTTTGGCAATTACCCCAATGTCACTTCCTATTTTTTCTCGTCTACACCTTAATATTTTTGAAACGCGATCTTCCAAATGAATGTGAGATCACGACTTAGTTTGCTAGTTGTTCAAATTCTCATATTTTCATTGCTGACCGCGCTCCTTGGACGCCTGTTTTATTTACAAATTGCTGCTGGCCCAAAGTATCGGGATGCAGCCTTAAGTATTCAAAGTCGAGACGTTGTAGCACCTGCCACACGTGGCCTCATAGTGGACTCTTCTGGCGTGCCTCTGGCCCTTAATAAAGTCGGTTTAGCAATCACAATCAACCGAATCACTATCGATAAGCAACCCGATCAAGGTGTTGCCGTTATGCAACGCGTAGCCAAGCTTCTTAAACTGAAATATTCAGATGTTTATACGAACACACGTCTATGTGGTGAATTGCCCAAAGGACAGCGCGCAGGTTGTTGGACCGGATCTAGATACCAACCGATTCCAATTACCCGAGAAGCAGATCCAGACATCGCTCTTCAGATTGTTGAAAGATCTGATGAATTCCCTGGGGTGGATGCACAACCAGTTGCTATTAGAAATTACCCTGAACTCGCTGGAGTAAATGCTGCACATGTTTTGGGGTATGTGGGTCCACTAACTGAAGAAGATTTGCTATCAACTAACGGGAAGCAATATTTTAGAAGTGAATCAATTGGAAAAACAGGGCTCGAAATTCAGTATGACTCTTATTTGCGCGGAACTCCGGGAATTCGTACATTAATTGTCGACCGTAAAGAAGCGATTACGAGTGAGAGTAAAAATACCAAACCTATTCAAGGTGACCACTTAGTAACTTCTCTTGATGTTCGCTTGCAAGCATCTGCAGAAAAAGCTTTAGCCGATGCAGTTAAGCGTGGTCGCGCCAATGGTTACACATCAGATTCGGGCGCAGCAGTTGTAATGGATATTCGAACTGGCAGAATTCTGGCACTGGCCTCGTATCCAACTTATGATCCCAATTTATTCGAAAAAGGTTTAACTGTTCAACAAGCATCCGATCTTTTTAGTGAGAAAAAGGCAGTTCCGGCACTTAACCGCGCGTTACAAGGTTTATTTGCACCAGCTTCAACATTTAAATCAGTATCAGTAGTTGCTGCAGCGTCTGCAGGTTACGATTTAAATGCCTCATATAACTGTCCATCTGAAGTTCAAGTTGGAAATCGTGCTTTCCAGAACTTTGATAGTCGTGACCAGGGTCGAATGAGTCTTAAAAAAGCTATCGCGGTTTCCTGTGACACGCTCTGGTATCAAATCGCATTTGATGAATGGCTTCGTGATGGGGGATTGAGACCAAAATCTAACCTCAATGACTATTTCTTTAAAGCTGCGCAAAGCTTTCATATCCCAGAAAAAGTAGGAATTGACCTTCCATCTGAATCAACTTCTCGCTTGGCAGATCGTGCTTATAAAAAGAGTTGGTACCAACAGAATAAGGATTTTTACTGTAACTATAAAACCCGCGCTTCAAAGTCGCAGCAGACAGCGTTCTTAATTCAACTTGCTGCTGAAAACTGCGTAGACGGCGACAAAATTCGTGCTGGAGATGCGGTTAACTTTTCAATCGGCCAAGGCGATACTGTGGTCACGCCACTTAAACTAACTCAAATGTATGCCGCAATAGCTAACGGTGGAACAATCTGGCAAGCGTTAGTTGGAAAAGCAATTGTGAAGACCGATGGCACAGTGGTGAAGACAATGGACCCACAGAAATTAGGAACTCTCAATGCTGCGCCATCAACACTCAATTTCCTTAAAGGCGCTTTACGCGAAGTAGTTGTGAGCGGAACCGCTGCTGGAGCATTTGTAGGATTTCCAATTGAAGTAAGCGGCAAGACAGGCACGGGTCAGGTCTTTGGTCGAAACTTAAATGGTTCACTAAAAGATGACACTTCATGGTTTGCATCATTTGCTCCTAGCAATAAACCGCGATACGCCGTTGTCATGATGGTGGGGCAAGGTGGTTTCGGTGCTTCAACATCTGGAGTCGGCGTTCGACATATATATGAAACCCTTTTTGGAGTAAAAGGCAATAAAGTTATTCCAGATGCAGCAATTTTCCCAACAGGAAAACCGCCAAAAGAGCTTCCAAAGATTTCACCGACAACTAAGCCTAAGGAGACACCATGAGCGATATAGCCGCGCGCCAACGTCTCTATCGGCGTAGTAGATCCTCTATTTTTCACGGCTTTGATCCCATTCTTACCGCAGCCGTTGGTTTGCTTTTGTTAATGGGCACCTTGTTGGTTTATGCAGCAACACGTGATTGGTATGCACGAAATGGTTTAGATCCTCAGTACTACCTCAAGCGCCATGTAATCAACATTGCCATCGGTGCTCTATTGGCTTACGGCACAACGGTTGTTGATTATCGATTACTTCGGGCTTACACCCCCATTGTGTGGGGGTTGGGAGTTATTGGATTAATTATCGTTTTAATTCCAGGGTTAGGTAGCGAAGTTAATGGCGCTAAAGCTTGGATCGCCCTGCCTGGCGGTTTTCAGATCCAACCGGCGGAGTTAGCCAAGATTTCAATCATCATTGGAATGTCAATGATTTTGTCTGAGAGAACTCACGATAGCGATGAACCAACATCGCGCGATGTTTTGCAAGCGCTAGTTATTGCTGCGGTGCCAGTTATATTTATTTTGCTTCAACCAGATATGGGAACAGTTTTTATTATTTCCGCCTCTGTTGTCACAATTATCGCAGTTTCTGGTTCTCCAACTAAATGGGTTATTGGTCTACTCATCATTGCCGTTCTTGGCGTATTTGTAGCAACTAAGTCTGGAGTAATTAGCGATTATCAAGTAAAACGATTACAAACATTTGTTGATCCAACTGCAGATTCCCAAGGAACTGGATACCAACTGCGGCAAGCGCGTATCACTGTAGGTTCTGGGGGATTAATCGGAACTGGATTATTTAATGGTCCGCAAACAAATGGTCGATTCGTACCAGAACAGCAGACCGACTTTATTTTTACTGTAGCTGGTGAAGAGTTAGGATTTCTAGGAAGTGGATTTATTATCTTCTTGTATTTTGTTGTCTTAATGCGAGCGTTTTCTATTGCGCGAAGAACCAATGATCCTTTTGGGCGATTAGTAACCACCGGAGTTATCGCTTGGCTAGCGTTTCAACTATTTGAAAATATCGGGATGACTTTGGGGTTGATGCCAATGACTGGTGTGCCATTACCGTTCATCTCATATGGCGGATCGTCCATGTTTGCCACCTTGATTGGTTTTGGACTATTACAGAACGTTCACGCTCGCTCTAGGGGCTGAACTAGGCGATTTACCCCTCTTCTGTCATACTGAGGGCACATAGTTCAGCGCGGCTCGCGAATCCATCGCGGCAAAAGCCCAGCGCGAACAGGTAAGAAAAACCTAAACGGGGATTTTTTAACGAGATAAGCGTTGTAAAAGACGCATAGAGGATTTGGTGCCATGGCGATTGAGCCTAAAACACCGCGCAAGCGTGCGGTTAAGAAAGCATCTGCAAAAGCAGAGGCTGCTGTTACAGAAGTAAACAGCGAAGAACCTAAGAAGACAACGCGCAAAAAAGCCGCTGTCCCTGTTCCAATTTTCCAAGCAGCACCTGATAAACCAGTTGCTAAAGCTCCACGCAAAAAGGCTGAAGTTGCAGAAGCACCAAAAGCCGAAGCTTCAGCTACTGAAAACGCAGCCGATGGCGCAGATCGTCCAGATCGCAACCGCCGTCGCCGCCGTGGTGGTCGTGGTCGTCGAAAGCCTGGCGCAGATGTTGCAACTAATAATGAAGAAACAAGTTCAGACAGTGAAGAAGAGAGTACCGATAGCGAAGGCGTAACTCATCGCCGCCGTCGCCGCCGCCGTGCAGCCGGAGATGCCGAAGGTGTTGTTGCCGGAGAAACCATTGAAGAAGATGGTGTCATCACTGTTGTTAAAGTCCGTGAAGTTCGCGAACGCCCTGCACGCCCAGCACGCTCCGAACGCCCGGATCGAAATGATCGCCGTGGTGGTCGTACCCGCAATGATCGCAACGATCGTGGTGGTCGAAGCGAATATCGCGAGCCATATCGCAAACGTCCAACTGTAATTACCGATGGTGAATTTTTAGCACGTCGCGAAAATGTTGATCGCGAAATGTTAGTCCGACAGATTGCCGACCGTACTCAGATTGCGGTCATTGAAGATGGCATCATGGTCGAGCACTATGTAAACCGGAACAGCAATGTTTCATACGTTGGAAACGTTTACTTAGGTCGCGTACAAAATGTTCTTCCATCAATGGAAGCTGCATTCGTTGATATTGGTAAGGGCCGCAACGCAGTTCTATATGCCGGTGAAGTTAACTGGGATGCAGCTGGAATTTCAGAGTCTGAACCACGCAAAATTGAAACCGTGTTAAAGACTGGCCAGCCAGTATTAGTTCAAGTAACTAAAGATCCAATTGGCCAAAAAGGTGCGCGTTTAACTAGCCAGATTTCATTGCCAGGACGCTATGTTGTTTATGTTCCAGGCGGCGGAATGTCAGGTATTTCTAAGCGTTTACCTGAAACAGAGCGCACACGATTAAAGGCGATTCTTAAAAACTTAATTCCTGAAGAAGCTGGTGTGATTGTTCGTACCGCGGCCGAAGGCGTAAGCGAAGAAGATCTCACTAATGATGTCGCACGCTTAAAGGCACAATGGGAAGATATTTATGCCAAGAGTCAAAACGCTAATTTCCACCCACCTGCTGCGTTGTATCAAGAACCTGATCTTGCAGTTCGCGTAATCCGCGATATTTTCAATGAGGATTTCCGCAAACTAACAGTTCAAGGCGCAACTGCTTGGGATGAAGTTACAAGTTACCTAGGATTTATTGCACCTGAGTTAACAACAAAGATTGAAAAATACACAGGTACTGGCGATCTCTTTGCAGATTTCCGCGTTGAAGAGCAGTTAGCAAAGGCATTTGATCGCAAGGTTTACCTGCCATCTGGTGGATCACTTGTTATCGATCGCACTGAAGCAATGATTGTAATTGACGTTAACACCGGTAAATTTATCGGTAAGGGCGGAAACCTTGAAGAAACAGTTACAAAAAATAACTTAGAAGCCGCAGAAGAGATAGCCCGTCAGTTACGTCTGCGTGACTTAGGTGGAATCGTCGTGATCGACTTCATCGATATGGTTTTAGAGTCGAACCGCGAAATGGTTTTGCGTCGCTTAGTTGAATCACTTGGTCGCGATCGCACTAAGCACCAAGTTGCAGAGGTAACATCACTAGGACTTGTCCAAATGACGCGCAAGCGTGTTGGGCAGGGTCTGATTGAGGCGTTCTCGACAACATGTGATTCATGTAGTGGCCGTGGTATTCATATTCATATGGAGCCAGTAAAGATGAAGGCACCAATGCCTCAACTAGATGTTCCATCATCACAACATGAAGATGCAGAGGAAAAAGATGCTACCGAGCATGAATTCCATGAATCTTTAAATGATGATCAGCCACCTGTAGAGACCAAGCCAGCTGGTGGGCGAAAGCGCCGCCGAGCAGCCTCCTCAGGCATAATTACCGCTTGATTTGAGCCTTCGGGCCCTAACAGGTAACCTTTACCCTTCAACACACACCTAGA
>CAINSH010000205.1 GCA_903852955.1 uncultured Actinomycetes bacterium
TCACATTAAATCGCGCCGATCAAGCCGCACTTGTTTCAACAATCATGAAAGCAAAAGCTGATTATGGAAAAGGTAGTGCGCTCGCAGGTGTGCGCATCAATCTTGAATTCATTAGTGCCAATCCAACAGGTCCACGTCACTTAGGTCACACGCGTTGGGCAGCAGTGGGGGATTCATTAGGCCGAGTGCTAAGTGCTGCCGGGGCAGATGTGAAGCGCGAGTTTTATATCAATGATCGCGGAAACCAAATGGATTTATTTGGCGCATCAGTTGAAGCCGCAGCTCTTGGTAAACCAATCCCTGATGATGGTTACCAAGGTGCATACATTGCTGATTTAGCTAAGGAAGTTGTTGCAAGTAATCCCGCTATTACATCTTTGCCTGAAGGCGAACGCCATCCGGCTTTTCGTGAAGCTGCATATGCCGTTCAATTAAAAGATCAACAGAGAGTTCTTGAAACTTTCGGTACTCACTTTGATGTTTGGTTTTCAGAACGTTCTTTACACGACCAAGGCGCGGTCGAACATGGACTAGATAAATTACGCAGCCAGGGACATGTATTTGAAGAAGAAGGTGCAATCTGGTTACGAACAACGGATTTTGGGGATGACAAGGATCGCGTACTAACAAAATCTGATGGATCACTTACTTATTTCTCTTCAGATACTGCTTATTACATTAATAAGCGCGAACGCGGCTTTGATATTTGTATTTATATGTTGGGCGCAGATCACCATGGTTATGTTGGTCGCCTTAAAGCGATTGCCGCATGTGCTGGAGATGATCCTGAATACAACATCCATGTATTAATTGGGCAGCTTGTAAAGATTATGGAGGGCGGGGAAGAAGTTAAGTTATCCAAGCGCGCCGGAACCATTATTACTTTAGAAGAACTAGTGGAAAAAGTTGGCGTTGATGCCGCCCGTTACACATTAATTCGATATCCAGTCGATACCCCAATGGTTATGGACATAGATGTTTTAAAGCGCAATACAAATGAAAACCCGGTCTATTACGTGCAATATGCCCACGCCAGAATTGCCGCAGTTTTGCGTAATGCCACCGAACTTAATATCTCAGTAGATTTAAAGGATTTTGATTCTTCCCAACTTATTCATGATCGCGAAAATCAATTACTTGGTGCCTTGGCTGAATTCCCTCGAGTTGTTCAAACCGCCGCTGAGCTTCGCCAACCACACCGTATCGCCCGTTATCTTGAAGAGTTAGCCGGTACTTATCACGGCTTCTATGCAGATTGCCGTGTGTTGCCAATGGGCGAAGAAAATAGTTCGCCATTGCACACTGCCCGTCTATTACTGTGTGCATCAACAAAACAGGTTATTAAAAATGGTTTGGACTTGTTAGGCGTAAGCGCCCCGGAGAGGATGTAAGTATGTGGTCCTCAAATGTTTCAACAGATGCTGAACTTTCTATCTCTACTATCCCTGCTTCGCAATTAGCCCAAGATTTTGGAACTCCAGCTTTCATCATGGATGAAACTGATTTTTATGCACGCGCAGGTGCTTGGAGTTCGGCGCTCAATAATGCATTTGGCAGCAATGCCGGCAATGTTTATTACGCAGCCAAAGCTTTTATCTGCGTTGAAGTAGCGCGATGGATTAAAGATATTGGAATTGGAATCGATGTATGTACGGGCGGAGAGTTAGCTGTTGCCTTAAAAGGCGGAATTGATCCCTCAAAAATTGAGCTTCATGGAAATAACAAATCCGTAGCTGAAATAAATAAGGCGGTTGCTTCTGGCGTAGGCACAATTGTTATCGATTCACTTTTTGAAATTGATCGAGTTGCCGAAGCGGCAACCAAAAATGGCCTAGTACAAAAAGTATTACTGCGCCTGACTCCAGGAATCGAAGCACACACACATGAATCTATTGCCACAGCGCACGAGGATGTGAAGTTTGGTTTTTCAATTGCAAGTGGAGCAGCTTGGAAAGCAATTGAGCAGGTTCGCACTCACGCAAGCCTGGAACTTCGCGGCTTTCATGCACATATAGGTTCACAGATTCTTGAAACAGAATCTTTTGAAATTAGCGCACAGCGACTTATCGCCCTTTTGGCACAGTATCGTGATGAGTTTTCGGCCGAACTTCCTGAATTGGATTTAGGTGGGGGATACGGAATCGCTTATTTGCCTGGTGAAAATAATTTAGATCCAGAACTTGTTATGAACACACTTGCCGAAGTTGTTACTAGCGCGTGCGCTAATCAAAAACTAGCCGTCCCACGAGTTTCAATCGAACCAGGGCGCGCAATAGTTGGTCCGACTATGTTCACTTTGTATGAGGTGGGCACAACAAAAGATGTAGTTCTAGAAAATGGATCAACTCGCCGTTACATATCTGTCGATGGCGGCATGAGTGATAACTTGCGCCCCGCCCTTTATGAAGCGCAATACACCGCAGTTCTAGCAAATCGCAGCAGTAGTGCAAAAAAGATTTCATCACGTGTAGTTGGAAAGCACTGCGAAACCGGAGACATCGTTATCCGTGAAATTGATTTACAGAGTGATATTGCACCTGGAGATTTATTGGCCACCCCTGCAACTGGTGCATATGGACGCAGCATGGCTACAAATTACAATCATGTGCCAAGGCCACCTGTAATTGCAGTAAAAGATGGAAAAGCCCGCATAATTTTGCGCCGAGAGACAGAAGCTGATCTGTTAGGACTAGATATTTAACGCCGATACAGGCATCTGTGAAAGAATAGCCCGCATGAGCGCAGAGCTAAAGACAATATCTATTGGCATGCTCGGCTGCGGTGTAGTCGGAAGTCAAGTAGCCCGTCTGCTGCAATCAGATGAGCAAGAGCTTTCAGAGCGCTCAGGAGCACTCTTAGTTCTAAAGAAAATTGGCGTACGCAGCACTGCTGCCCGCGATGGCATCGATCCATCAATGATTACAACAGATTTAAATTCGATTGTCAGCGATCCGGAAATCAATATCGTTATTGAAGTCATGGGTGGAATTGAACCTGCACGAACTTTGATTCTCGAAGCGATTAAAAATAAAAAATCAGTCATCACTGCTAATAAAGCTTTACTAGCAACTCATGGCCACGAACTCTTTAATGCCGCCGATGCTGCCAAAGTAGATTTGTATTACGAAGCTGCGGTTGCAGGTGCAATTCCGATTATTCGTTCAATGCGTGAATCACTTGCTGGAGATCAAATTACTCGCGTCATGGGAATTGTTAACGGAACTACTAACTACATCTTGACCAAGATGCAGGAAGAAGGCCGTGAATTTAATGATGTATTAAAAGAGGCGCAATCCTTAGGTTATGCCGAAGCCGATCCGACTGCAGATATTGAGGGCCATGATGCTGCAGCCAAAGCGGCGCTACTTGCTAGCTTGGCATTTCACAGCACTGTGACAATCGATGAGGTGTACTGCGAAGGAATCTCTGCTATTTCAATCGATGATGTCAATGCGGCTAAAGCAATGGGATCAGTAATCAAACTTCTAGCAATCGCCGAACTAACCGAAAAAGATGAGATTTCTGTCCGTGTACATCCAGTGATGATTCCTAATTCGCACCCACTTGCCTCGGTTCGGAATGCATTTAACGCGGTTTATGTTGAATCAGAGTCAGCTGGCCAATTGATGTTCTACGGTCGTGGCGCAGGTGGAGCACCAACAGCATCAGCAATTTTGGGTGACTTAGTTGCAGTTACTCGTCATCGTGCGTACTCAACTGTTGGATATGGCGAATCTGATTATGCAGATTTAGATATCGCTCCAGTTGGCGAAGTTAAATCACAGTTCTTTGTTCGCCTTCATGTGGCCGATAAATCAGGTGTTTTAGCATCAATCGCTCAAGTTTTTGCAAGTGAAAACATTTCAATTCAAACCGTGCGCCAAGCCGGACTAGGAAAAGATGCTGAACTTATTGTTGTAACTCACAGCGCTACTGAAGCAAATCTTTCGGCGTGCGTAAAGAAATTAACTGACATGGATATAGTCAGCAAAGTTGAATCAGTAATCCGTGTTGAAGGAGCAGTCGCGTAAATGGGGATTTTTGGAAATAAGAAAACCGGTGCACACCAATGGCGCGGTGTAATCGAGGAATATCGTGATCGTTTACCTGTGTCAGAAAAGACTCCAATTGTTTCTTTACGTGAAGGCGGAACTCCGCTCATCTATGCATGCTATTTGTCAGAACTGCTTGAAAATAATGTCTGGATTAAATACGAAGGCTTAAATCCAACAGGTTCATTTAAAGATCGCGGAATGACAATGGCAATTTCAAAAGCTGCCGAAGCTGGCGCAAAGGCCGTTATCTGTGCATCTACTGGAAACACATCTGCATCCGCTGCAGCTTATGCAGTTAAAGCAGGAATGGTTCCAGCAGTTCTTATTCCTAAAGGCAAAATTGCAATGGGCAAGTTGGCACAAGCCGTAATCCATGACTCAACTATTTTGCAGGTCAATGGAAACTTTGATGACTGTTTAACTTTGGCACGCGAACTTTCTGAAAACTATCCAGTTGCACTTGTTAACTCGGTCAATCCATATCGAATTGAAGGCCAAAAGACTGCATCATTTGAAGTTGTGGATATGTTAGGAAATGCTCCAGATATTCACGCGCTTCCGGTTGGTAATGCCGGAAATATCACTGCGTATTGGAAGGGCTATAACGAGTATTACAAAGATGGCATCGCATCCAGATTGCCACAAATGTATGGTTTTCAAGCCGCGGGCGCGGCTCCAATTGTTAAAGGAAAGATTGTTAAAAACCCAGACACAATCGCAACTGCAATCCGATTGGAAATCCTGCATCCTGGCAACAAGCCGTTGAAGCACGAGACCTTTCTGGTGGCGTGATTGATTCAGTCACAGATAAAGAAATTTTGGCCGCTTATCGTCTAATCGCGGCAAAAGAAGGTGTCTTTGTAGAACCATCTTCTGCAGCGGGTTTAGCTGGGCTCATTAAGTATAAAAAAGCTGGCAAGCTACCTAAAGATAAGGTAATTGTAATTACTGTTACTGGCCACGGTCTCAAAGATATTCCGTATGCACTTGAATCAGCACGCAAGCCGGTAGTCGTACCAGTAAATGTTAAAGCAGCAGCTAAAGCTTTAGGGTTATCTTAAGAGTCATATATGAAACCAACTTTTAAAGCCCAACCAATGCAGGTACAAGTTCCTGCAACAAGTGCCAACTTGGGTCCAGGTTTTGACGCACTTGGTTTGGCATTAACTATGCACGATCGCTATATCGCCCAAGTTTTAGATGAACCTGGCGTTGATATCGATGTAGCAGGTGAAGGTACAGATGATGTTCCTCGTACCGATAAGAATTTAGTAATTAAAGCGATGTACAAAGGTTTTGATTTTCTTGGAGGAAAACCACGCGGAATTGCACTTCGCCAATTAAATGTAATTCCTCATGGTCGCGGTTTGGGTTCTTCTGCGAGTGCAATTGTTGGTGGATTATCACTGGCACGTGCGTTAGTTCTAGGTGGCAATGAGCGCATGAGCGATGAAGAAATGTTAGTAATTGCCTCCGAGATGGAAGGTCATCCAGATAACGTTGCTGCGGCGATTTATGGAAATGCAAATATTGCTTGGCAAGAAACACAACGAGGCCACCTGGTTGCGCAAGCAGTTAAAATTGAGGTCGACGCTCGTATCGGAGCCCTTGCATTTATTCCATCAACTTCTGTTGCCACTTCAAAAGCTCGCAAAATGCTCCCCGAATCAATCCCGCATGCTGATGCAGTTCGTAACTCAACAAATGCGGCATTGTTAGTTCATTCACTGCAACATCGCCCTGATCTTTTACACACTGCAACTGGTGATTACTTGCATCAGATTTATCGCCAAGATGCAATGCCACATTCATTTGCGCTACTAACAAAACTGCGTGATGCAGGTGTTGCTGCCTTCATTTCAGGAGCTGGACCAACGGTACTTGCATTACATACGGGCGGTCCTTCAGAGGCAGAAGAACTTCGACGAGCTGCTGGTGACAAATTTATTGCGACTGAACTTGGTATTGCGCGCACAGGTGCAAGCGTTATCTCCGCGTAAATCTGCGCCAATTTTGCGATTAGGCGCTATTCGGTGCTAATCTTTGCCCATCTGAACGGCGCTTATGTAGCGGCCAGCAACACATCAGGTAAATCTTAAAAAACATCCACGGTTCAACGTCGAAATCTAAAACGATGTTGACCAATATAGAAAAGAAACACATGACAACAGAAATTGAACCTGTACGTTCGAGCAGTCCTGAGCTTTCTGCAATGACCCTTCCTAAGTTAAAGACAGTAGCAACACAACTTGGTGTCGAA
>CAINSH010000206.1 GCA_903852955.1 uncultured Actinomycetes bacterium
AATTTTGTACTACACCTTTGCACCTATTGCAGATCCAGAAGCCGTTAAATTATGGCAAAAAACGCTCTGCGAATCACTCAACATCAAGGGCCGTATTTTAATTTCCCCCCATGGAATCAATGGAACCCTTGGCGGACATATGGATGATGTTAAGAAGTACATCAAGGCCACTCGCCAATACCCAGGTTTTAAAAAGATTGATTTTAAATGGTCCGAAGGCACCGGAAATGATTTTCCAAAGCTAAAGATTAAAGTTAAAGACGAGCTAGTTGCCTTCGGAAATCCTGGTGAAATTCAGGTTGATGAAAACGGTGTAATCGGTGGCGGTATCCACCTTCGCCCTGAAGAAGTAAATAAACTCGTTGAAGAACGCGGCAATGACGTATTTTTCTTTGATGGCCGTAATGCCTTTGAGGCAAAGATCGGAAAGTTTAAAGATGCCGTTGTTCCAGATGTAACTACGTCACATGATTTTGTGAAAGAGATTGAAAGTGGCAAGTACGATCACATGAAGGACAAGCCAGTAGTAACTTACTGCACAGGCGGAATTCGTTGCGAAATTCTTTCTGTAGTTATGAAAAATCGTGGCTTTAAAGAGGTTTATCAAATCAAAGGTGGAATCGTTCGCTATGGAAATGCCTTTGGCGATGATGGTCTTTGGGAAGGTTCGCTTTATACTTTCGATGATCGCCTAACGATTGATTTTAGTGATCACACTAAGTTAATTGGACAGTGCGCCCATTGCGAAGGTCCAACTAAAGAGTTTAGAAACTGCCAAAAGCCTGAATGCCACCAATTGGTTTTACTATGCGACCCTTGCTATGCAAAACATTTAGATATGCCATGCAAGCATGACCGTGAAATTAAGCGCAACCGAGATTTAGTCGGTTAATCCGTTTTCTTAGTCTGCTTCCAGTGATATTTGTACAGTGGAAATGCAACGGCAATAAGTGAAAGCGAACTCAACAAGCCCTTAACTGCACGACGCTGATTATCGTCTTCAGTTTGCTTGCGCATTGCATCTAAAGCTGCGGTGGTCTTATCTGGATAAGAAGCAGCGTCAAAGTAACTAGAATCTGGAAATACTATATTGAGCAGGCCATTTATTACTGACACCACTGAAAATAGGCACACCATCAATGTGATGAGACAGATCGCGTATAGGTAGAGGGATTTCCAATCGACACCTTGATGTACTGGTGCCGGTGCTGCCGCTTTTTTCGCTACTGCTTTCTTAACTGTTGCCATGTATTAATCATCTCACCATTACTATTAATACATGATTATTCAGGCCCCAAGCGCGGTGATTGCCGGAAAACTTGTGGGCCCGACATGGGTAGAGATATCGGGAGATTTAATTCGCTCAGTTAATTCTGGCGTGAATTCGACGCCTGATCAGATCATTGATGGGGTTTTAATCCCTGGATTTGTAGATATTCATTCACACGGCGGCGGTGGGAAATACTTCTCGGCCCAATCCCCCGGTGAAATTCATTCCGTAATTGAAACCCACCGCGGTCACGGAACTACTTCGCTCATGGCTTCCCTTGTGAGTGAGCCCATTGAAACAATTAAAGCGCAGATACTTCGTTTAAAGCCTTTTTTTGAAAACAATCAAATTGTGGGAATTCATTTAGAAGGGCCTTATCTAGCACATGCACGATGTGGCGCTCATGATCCACAACTTTTAATTAACCCCGACTTAAATGAAATCAAAGAACTGCTTGAAATTGCAGATGGTGCAATAAAAATGATCACAATCGCACCTGAATTACCTGGCGCTGTTGAAGCTATAAAGTATCTTGCCGCAGCTGGAATAACAGTGGCAATTGGTCACACTGATGGCGGTTTTGCCGACGCAGCAGCTGGCACAAATGCAGGAGCAACAGTTGTTACTCATTTTATGAATGGCATGAATAAATCTTTGTCAGAAGGATCACTCGCCGCTTTTGTAGTCGCTGATGAACGCCTGAGTGTTGAACTTATTCTAGATGGCCACCACATTCCTTTCGCAACTGCCCGTGAAATTTATACGGCGCTTGGCACGCGCGTAATTTTTATTACTGATGCTATGGCAGCTGCAGGTTCTGTAGACGGTTCGTACTCAATCGGTAAGTTGCCGGTAGTTGTTAAAGACGGTATCGCTCGTTTAGAAAACAACAATGCATTGGCTGGCAGTACCTTGACAATGGACACTGTATTTATCAATGCAGTAAACGCTTTAGGGCTTTCGGTTACTGAAGCTGTTGCTGCAACATCGACTCGTGCGGCAAAGCGCATCGGACTCAAAGATCGTGGAGAGATAGCCGTTGGTATGCGCGCAGATTTGCTCAGCTATAACGCGGCAAGCAGCACCATTAACCTTATTAGTGAGTAAGCGTTACTTTAGATAAGCCTTCTGGTGCATCCGGATCAAAACCCGATGCCACTGCAAACTCCAGTGCAAAGCGTTGAAGAACCATCGCATCAACCAGCGTTGAGATGATTTCGTCATCACAGTTTGAACCAGCTAAAACTATGTCATCCCCGGCTGGAGTTCCGCCATTTCCAATCCAGAAAATGCGCGGTGCTGTTTTGCGAATCTTGGTTGTTGCTTCAACAATTGCTTCTGCCGGCATGTGCTTTGGAGCGACTATGAATACTTGCGTTTCTGGCGTCAATGCAGATATCGGCCCGTGCAAGTAATCTGCAGTCGAAAGGCCTTGCACGGAAATTTTGCAGGTCTCTTGGATTTTAAGCGCAGCTTCGCGGGCGTTGGGATATGCAAAGCCGCGACCTAAAATAACGATTTCATTATTGCGTGAGGTATTTACAACTGCCTTCGCCACGCAATCAGTGTCATCTGAAATTCGTTGTGCTTCAGCAATTATCTGCGGTGCATTGACCGCCTTGTCCGTCCAAGCAGAAACCAACAAATAAGAAACAAGTAGTTGGGCGTTATAGGACTTAGTTGCCGCAACAGCCAATTCTGGTCCTGCCATAAGTGAGAAATGGTGGTGAGCTATTTTTGCCAAAGGTGAGGAATCATCATTTGTCATAGCGATTACATACGCATGAGATTCGCGGGCTGCAGTAGCAAAGTGAACTAAATCTGGAGATTGCCCACTTTGGCTAATTGCAATTACCAAAGTATTTTTATATTTTAACTCTGAGTTATAGACCGTTACTGAGGATGGTGAAGTCAATCCAACAGGCAGGCCAATCTGAGTTTCAATTAAATATTTTAAGTAATGGGCGGCATTATCAGATGTCCCGCGGGCAAGAATTAAGACCGAATGTATTTTTTGTTCGGTAAGAACATTCTTGATGGAATCAAAATCAGCCACATGATCTAAAATCGCTGCAAAAACCTTTGGTGTCTCTGCAATTTCCGAAGACATTATTGAGCCTAATTGCTTCATGGGCTTATCTTCCCATACTCATTCCACTATTCTTAAACCTGTGACACTCACCGTCGACCTTGGCCAATCTGGCAGTCGCATCCGATTGGGTGAGATTTCAATTAGTTCTACGCGGGGAAAATTGGCCGGTGAACATCCGTTACCTGCATTGCGGGCAGTTTTTGAATCTACCGAAAAACTAGAATCTGAACACGTAGCGCTATCGTGCACCGGTTTTGGTGGGTTAGTGACAGATCCACTCCCATTCTTAAAATTATGTTCAGAGTTTTTTGGGGC
>CAINSH010000207.1 GCA_903852955.1 uncultured Actinomycetes bacterium
ATTCTCGTGCGTGTTCGGGGTCAATAGCGCCACATCGCTATTAATATCGAGCCACTACTACAGGTAAGGAACGCACCGTGAGCTTTATTAACAAGATGCCCCGCTATGAAATTCTGAGCGAAGAGTCGATGGCAACGCTGACCCTTGGTTGGAAGCGAATCGTTTCTGAAATCGGTATCGAGTTCATGAGTCCGTGGGCGCTAGATTTGTTGCGCGAAGCCGGGCAGACCGTCGAAGGTGACAACGTTAAATTTGATCCAGAATGGATTTTGAAGCAAGTTGCAAAAGCGCCAAGTCAATTTAATTTACGCGCACGCAATCCAAAGAACAATGTACAAATTGGTGGAGACTCAATGGTCTTCGGTGGCGTGTACGGACCTCCATTTGTGCGCGAAGGCGATGTCCGCCGCGATGCAACATTTAAAGATTATGAGAATTTTTGTAAGTTAGCTCAAAGCTTTGACGCACTAGATAGCGTTGGCGGAGTCGTTTGCGAACCAAATGATCTTTCCCTTGATTCACGCCACTTAGACATGGCCTATGCGGCAGCAACGCTGACCGATAAGTTCTTCATGGGTAACGTTGTAACTGCACAAAATGCAATCGATGTTATTTCAATGGCCGAAATTATCCATGGTGGCCGTGCAGCCATTGAAGAAACTCCAGCTTTAATCTCACTCATTAACTGCAACTCACCACTTCGCTGGGATGATCGCATGCTTGATTCACTGCGCGAATACGTCTTAGCTGGCCAGCCAGTTGTTGTAACGCCATTCTTGCTTATGGGCGCAATGAGCCCAGTAACAATTCCAGCAACACTTGCGCAACAAATCGCTGAAGCACTTTCCGGAATTGCACTTGCACAGTTAATTCGTCCAGGTTGCCCAATTGTTTTTGGTTCATTCTTATCTAATATCGATATGCAATCTGGTTCACCTCAATTTGGTACACCAGAATCTGGAATCGGGCTTTTGTGTACTGGCCAAATTGCACGCAGCTTTAACCTGCCATTTCGTGGTGGCGGCGGCTTGAACTCATCACAAACAGTTGATGCGCAATCGGCTTATCAAACAATGATGACCATGATGCCAACATTTCTTTCCGGAACTAACTGGGTTATGCATACAGCTGGCTGGTTAGAAGGCGGACTTGTCTCTTGCTATGAAAAATTCGTTGTTGACGTTGAAATCTTGCAGTCTTTGATGACTGAGTTCACGCCACTTGAATTCAACATCGACTCACTCGCCTTTGATGCGCACCTAGAAGTTGGCCATGGTGGCCACTTCCTAGGTGCGGCACACACAATGGAGCGTTTCCGTGACTGCTTCTACCGACCATTTTTAACTAACAGCGATAACTTCGAGCGTTGGGTACGCCTAGGCGCAAAGGATACAAAAGCGCGCGCTGGCGAAATTTATGTGAAGAAACTCGAAGAGTATGTGGCCCCAGAAATGGATCCACGCATGAAGCAAGAACTCGATGAGTTTGTGGCAAAGCGCAAAAGCGAACTAGATTAAGTAAATGGTCGCAACGCTTTATATCGATGGTGCTTGGCGACAAGCATCCGATGGCGGCGTGCACGATGTTCACAGTCCGCACGATCAAAGCGTCGTCGCAACAGTTTCGCAGGCAACCCAAGCCGATGTTCTAGCTGCAATTACAGCTGCGCGTGCATCTTTTGACTCCGGCGTATTTACTTCTTGGAGCTTTGCCGAACGAAGCGCACTTGTCGCAAAAATCGCCGACCTACTTGAGCGGGATTTAAAAGCCATTGCCAAGAAAGAAAGCGATGACACAGGTAAGCGAATTATCGAAGCTGAATACGATATTGCCGACGTCGTTGCAACGTTTCGTCACTTTGCAGCTCTTGGTTTAAAACAACACGATCGCAGTGTTGATGTTGGTTTAGACCATGTCACAAGCAAAATTGTTCACGAACCTCTTGGCGTCGTTTCTTTAATTGGCCCCTGGAACTATCCACTACTGCAAATTGCGTGGAAAGTTGCCCCAGCTTTAGTTGCAGGTTGTTCTTTCATTGTTAAACCCTCGGAATTAACGCCACAAAGTGCAATTGCATTGATGCATCTGATTGAAGAAGCGGGAACGCCAAAGGGAGTTGCTAATTTAATTCTTGGCCCAGGGTCAGTTGTCGGAACTCCGTTGATCTCAGATTCACGTGTTGACATGGTTTCATTTACTGGCGGCCTAAATACTGGTCAAACAATTATGAAAGCTGCAGTTGAGCATGTAAGGCGATTGGCTTTAGAACTTGGTGGCAAAAACCCACACATAATCTTTGCTGATGCCGATATCGATGCGGCAATTGACAACGCAGTAACTGCCGCGTTTTTGCACTCTGGCCAAGTTTGTTCTGCCGGTACACGTTTAATTGTTCAACGTTCCATCCATGACAAGGTAGTCAAATCGATTGTGCGCCGTGCCGGACAAATTCGCTTAGGTGGGCCGTCAGATTTAACCGCTGAAACTGGACCATTGATTAGCAAGTCGCATCTTGAAGGTGTTTCAAAGTATGTAGAAAAAGGAGTTGCCGAAGGCGCCACATTATTAGTTGGTGGAAAGCGCAGCGAAGATCCAGCGCACGCCAACGGGTGGTATTACTTGCCAACTGTTTTAGATAACTGCAATACAAAAATGTTTTGTGTGCAAGAAGAATCTTTTGGTCCAGTTATGACCGTTGAAGTTTTTGACACCGAACAAGAAGCAATTGCTCTTGGAAATGACACGGTCTTTGGTTTATCTGGGGGAGTCTGGTCCACAGATAGCGCCAAAGCGGCTCGCGTTGCTAGCGCCCTTCGCCACGGAACTATCTGGGTCAATGATTTTGGCCCATACCGCCCGCAGGCAGAGTGGGGCGGCTACAAACAATCTGGAATTGGGCGCGAATTAGGCGAACACGGGTTGGGCGAATACCTTGAAATCAAACACATTTGGACCAACAATTCACCTAGTAAGTCGGGTTGGTTTTCAGATCGGGGAGATGAATAAATGGTTTCTGATGCACCAATGATTTCAGTACGAAATCTCTGGAAAGTATTTGGTGCAAACGCCGACAAAGTTGTTGGCTCACCATTAGCTGATTTATCTCGTTCAGAACTTCGCGCACAAACCGGAAACACAATTGCTGTTCGCGATGTTTCATTTGATGTTGCAC
>CAINSH010000208.1 GCA_903852955.1 uncultured Actinomycetes bacterium
CAGGCTGGCGATACACCAAATATCAAGAGCGCATTGTCTGATTTGGCCGACAAGGTCAATCAAATCATTGCAAGAAATAACTAAGTAACAACTCCATGTCACAAGCGAGGGTAATAGCAACCTCCCCCTTCAAAAAGAAGGGGGAGGTTGCTCCTCCACGCAAGAAATTAAAGGTGCCTCGGCTATTTATCTTCTTGTGCATGTCACCTTGGTTATTCGGAATTGTTTTTTTCACTGCATACCCAATGGTTTCAAGTTTTTATCAATCATTTACGAAATTCAATTTGATTGAATCCCCTCAGTGGATTGGTTTAGATAACTTCCACCGAATGTTTTTCGAAGATGATGATTTTTGGCAAGCGCTAAAAAACACAATCTGGATCTCGGCAATTAGCATCCCTTTGCGTATCGCTTTTGCAATGTTTACTGCGTGGGTTTTAACTAAGCCAAAGCGCGGACGCAATATTTACCGCACGATCTTCTTTTTGCCTTCCATGGTTCCAGCTGTTGCTGCAACTATGGCTTTTACTTACATTTTTAATCCGGCATATGGTCCAATCAACCGTATGCTCGAAGCCATTGGAATCAAGGAGCCGCCATTTTGGTTCCTTGATCCTAAGTGGTCTAAGTGGGGATTAATCCTGCTCGGGCTTTGGGGTATCGGTGACACCATGATTATTTTCTTGGCAGGCTTACTCGATGTTCCAACTTCATTGTATGAAGCGGCTTCCCTTGAAGGTGCTAGTGCGTGGCAATCATTTCGCTACATCACACTTCCTTTAATGACACCAGTGATCTTCTTTTCAACAGTAACTGGCGTTATTGGTAGCTTCCAATACTTTACCCAGGCCTACGTTGCTTCGGGTCAAGTAAATGATTATTCGCATTCGATGTATTTCTATGCCACTCATATCTATTACAGCGCATTTAGAGCCTATGAAATGGGTTATGCATCTGCATTGGCATGGGTGCTACTAGTAATCACTTTGCTCTGCACGCTCGTAATCTTGAAGACCCAAAAACGTTGGGTCCATTATCCGAACGGATCCCTGTTCAAATGAGCACAATGACTTTAGAAAACCGTGAAAAGTTAGAGGCTCAATCTCTTCAAGCACGCCGTAAAAAGAGGTGGAACAACTTCTTGCACATGGTCGGCAATCACTCATTGCTCATTGCACTTTCAGTGATTTTTATAATGCCACTGTATTTAGTAATTGTGCTTTCATTAATGAGCAAGGGGCAAGCTGAAACCCGTTCGCTGTGGCCACATCCATTTGTTTGGCACAACTACATCACTGTCTTTACGGCAGTTCCCTTTCTCAAATGGACACTTAATACTTTATTTGTCGCCCTCATGGGCACCATCGGAACTGTAGTTTCAAGCGTTCCTCCTGCTTACGTTTTGTCACGTTTGCAATGGAAAGGACGTCAGACAACATTTATCATCTTGCTTTCAACAATGATGTTGCCTGGTCAAGTAACAATGATTCCCGTCTACATTATCTTCTCGAGGTTGCACTGGATTCCATCGTTCTTGCCCCTGATTGTGCCTTCCTTCTTTTCAAGTGCGTTTTCAGTCTTCTTACTACGTCAGTTCTTTACTTCAATTCCAGATGAAATTTCCGACGCTGCTCGAATAGATGGCTGCAGTGAGTTCAAACTAATGATGAAAATCATCGTGCCCCTTGCAAAGCCAGCAATCATGGCAATAGCCCTTTTTGCATTCCTAGGTTCATGGAATGACTTCTTCGGACCACTTCTCTACATCGTTGAAAATGAGGATCTTTGGACTTTAGGTATTGGATTAAATGCTTTCCAAGGAATTCACCACGTTGATAAGAATATGATGATGACCGCATCGGCACTGTTTATGGCCCCTGTAATCATCATCTTCTTCTTTTCCCAAAAAGTCTTCATCGAAGGCGTGACATTGACTGGAGTTAAAGGCTAAATGCACGCTAACGCCACTCCTGCAGTTCCATCACTTATTCGCGAGCTTAATGAGCGCAGCGTTTTGGATACTTTGCGGGCGCATGGCGCATTGCATGCAGCAGAAATTGCACGCCATATTGGTTTATCTAAACCAACTACGGCCGATATTTTAAGATCACTATGCGATAGCAGGTTAATTCAAGAGTATTCACCTGGTGAAGATGACTCCAAACGTGCTCGCTCAGTCTATGAAGCAATCAGTGATGTAAAAGTTAGTCTTGGAATCGACATTGGCTCTCGTTTTATTCGTGCAGCAGTTGGCGATTTAAATCAAGTAATGCGCGCTCAGATCTCCGTGCCAGTTACTTCCCTTGCACTTAAGGACTTAACTGCCGTCATGCACAAGGCAGTTGACACAGTCCTTAAAGATTCTGGTTACAAACTTAAAGATGTAGCTGCAATTGTGGTTGGTACCCCGGGTGTTATTGATCAAAGTACTGGAGTTGTTTCAATTGCCGGAACAATTGGTTCACTTGATGGGGTAAATCTTGCATCCCATATTGAAAAAGAGTTTGGTATTAGACCAACACTTGAAAACGATATTAATCTGGTAACCGCTGCCGAACAATCTGCAGGCCACGGTCAAGGTGTCGAGAATTTTGCAGTCTTATCTGTTGGTTCTGGCTTAGGTTCAGGTTTAGTTCTCAACGGACATTTACATCGTGGACACCGCGGGGCTGCAGGTGAAATCTTCTATGTTCCTTTTGGCGATCCATTAGATATGCATCGAAGTGCAACTAATCCTTCTGGAGATCGCATCGCTGAAATAACTCGCGGGTTAGCCAAGAAACACAAAAGTAGTGTCCTAACTGAGCCTTACTCAACTGTAGAGATTTTAAAGGCTGCTAAATCAGGAGATGAGCTAGGAATGGCAGTTATTGCCCTTGAAGCCGATCGCATCGCGCTTTATATCGCGGCGATTTCTGCAGTTACAGATGTTGAACTAGTTGTTTTATCAGGCGGTATTGGACGTCAAGCAAGTTTTTTTATTGAACCAATTAAGAAACTGGTTTCAGAGATTGTGCCCTTTCCTCCACGGATTGAGGTTTCAACCCTTGGTGACTCTGGAATTCTTATCGGTGCAATCAACGTAGCTACCCAGCAGGCATGTGATCGAGTCTTCAATGACGTTCACAAAAACGCAGGGGTAGTTCGAGGCCTAGCTGGGTCTATGTAAATGAAATTAGCGGTAATTGGTGGAGGTTCTACTTACACGCCCGAACTCATTGATGGCATCATTAAACGGCATCACCGTTTACCTATTTCACACATTCATTTAATTGATATCGAGCCAACTAAATTAACAATAATTGCAGCGTTTGCTAAGCGAATGATTAAGGCCGCCGGCCTTAATATCGAAATTGAATTTGGTACAGATCTTGCCGCCGGCGTACGTGGTGCATCCTTTGTGGTTAGCCAATTCCGGGTTGGTACACAAGCTGCCCGGCACCGCGATGAATTACTTGGGCGCAAATATAAATTGGTGGGTCAAGAAACAGTGGGTGTTGGCGGTTTTGCTAAAGCACTCCGAACTATTCCAGTTGCATTAAATGTTGCTCGCACAATTGTTGCCGAAGCTCCTGAAGCAAAACTGCTTAATTTCACAAATCCTGCGGGCTTAATCACTCAAGCAATTATTCAAGAAGTCCCACAGCTCACAACTATTGGACTATGTAACGTTCCCTGGAATACACGGATAGAAGTTGCCGAAGCTATGGGTGTCTCTGCCGATGAGGTTACTTTCGATTACATTGGTTTAAATCACCTTTCATGGATTCGTGGAGTACAGATGGGTAATCAAGACCGCAGTTTGGAAGCGATTAAGGCTTTCAGATCTTTGACGATTGAAAAGGGTAGGCCTGGTGATTCTCCGGCTTGGACTCAAAGCTCCATAGATTTATTACAAGCAATTCCTAACTACTACCTGTCTTATTACTACTCTGAAAAAGCTTGGATTGACTATCAATCGCAGCATCCAACCCGTGCCAGCGAAGTAATGAAGATTGAAGAGGTTTTGATTGAGAAGTTCAAAGATGAAGCATTGGTTACAAAGCCAGAGGAGTTAATGCAGCGCGGTGGTGCTTATTACTCTGACTCTGCCGCGGAATTAATGGCCGATATTCACACCAATGCTGGCACTACTCATATCGTAAACACGCTCAATAACGGCGCAGTTCCGGGATTTCCTGATGATGCCGTAATGGAGATTCCTGCGGTGATTACTTCTAGTGGTGCCACATCGATTAAGACAACTCAGATGCGCGGTGATATCGATTCATTAGTAAGAAGTGTAAAAGATTTTGAACTTTTGACAATTAACGCCGCCGTAACAGGCAATGAAGATTCGGCTTTGCGCGCGCTTATAACTAATCCAATCGGGCCAGATATCTCTGATGCTCGCGATGTGTGGGCAGATTTACGTAAGGATAATGCTGGAATGATCGGATTGTTCAATGCCTAAAGTGATCCTAGGAATTGATGGCGGTGGCACAAAGACTCATGCCTGCTTAGTAGATCTTGATGGAAACATTGTGGCAACTGCGGCAAATGGCGGCGCGAATTGGGAACGCATTGGTGTTGCTGCGGTACAAAAAAACTTAAGTGAAATTATCGATGTGGTTTGCCTAAAAGCTTCTGTCACTCGCGCAGAAATTGTTGATTCAACTTTTGCCCTTGCCGGGGTTGATTGGGATGAAGATCAGGTATTGCTTGCACCAGTAATTACTGCACTTGGCCTCGATGGCAAGTGTGAGTTGATTAATGATTCATTTGCCGCTCTATTTGCCGGTATTCCTTCAGGAATCGGTTGTGTATCTATTGCCGGTACGGGCGGAAAATCCGCTGGCAGAACCAAACTAAAAAGCGTTCAAACAATGGGCATGGAACTTGGTGAGGGAGGCGGCGCCGGACAACTTGTCGATACCGCGTTAGATTTAATTGCACGCGCACATCACGGCATTATTGAAAAAACTGCCCTTTATGACGAGATTCCAAAAGCTGTTGGCTTTGATGATCATGTGCAGTTTTTTACCGCCGTCGCTAGAGGCCGCCTACATTTAGATGAAAGTTTGGCTCCGCTTATTTTTAAACTCGCAGATCAAGGTGATGCACTTGCCCTTGAAACTGTGAGCAAAGTTGCCCGCCAACATGCCATTGATATCCAAGGAATTGTTAAGCAGTTGGATTTCGGCCAAGCCCCTATCGAATTAATCCGGGCAGGTGGCTTACATACTGCGGCAAATGAGAGCTTTGATAGCGTTTTTGTCGCGGTTTTGAAAGAGGTTTTGCCTAATGTGCACTTGCAGACTTTAGAGGTCTCCCCCGTATATGGCGCCGTCATGCATGCAGCGCACCATTATTTTGAGACCGTCACACCAGAATTTATAGAAACTTTGACCTCTGCTTCTGAAAAAGTTGAAATCTGATGAATTTAAAAACTCAAAACCCAACACAACAAGAGATTGCAGAAAACTTCTTTAAATTACATCCAGTTGAAACCATAGATGTCATTACGGTTCAAGCGGCTCGACCAATAAAGCTTGAGGGCTACACGATTTCTGCTTCACGAAGTGACAAAGGAGTAAGTGCAACAATCGGTATCGCTTTGGATCACAGCCTGCGATATGCCTTGAACCGTTTGAAATCTTGGCTGGCAACTAATGAGTTAGAGCTAGATATTGATGAAGGCCCTGATTTCCCAATTCGCGGTGTTGTGGAAGGGTTTTACGGAAAGCCCTGGAGCCATGAACAGCGTTTAAGAGGTATTAAGAACTTTGGTGACTTCAACATGAATACCTACTTCCTTGCACCAAAAGATATTCCTTGGCAGCGTTTCAATTGGCGTGCCCCTTTTGATGCAGATTTTCTAAGTTCAACTCAAGAACTCATTGATGCAGGCCGAAAAAATGCTATCGATATCGCAGTCTGCGTATCCCCTGGGTTATCAGTTAAGTATTGCGATGAGGCCGATGTTGATGCCGTAGTGCACCGTTACAAGCAGCTCTTTGATTTAGGTGCCCGGCATTTTGGATTACTGTGGGATGACATTGCTTGGGAGCTATCCCATGAAGAAGACATCGCTACATATGTTTCAACCGCGGCAGCACATGCTGATTTTAGTAATCGCGTTTGGGCAAAAATAGCCGCCCTTGATCCAAAAACTGTATTAACTCTTTGTCCGATGCATTATTCAGGACGCGGAAACGAGCCGTATGTGCAAGAACTCGGCCGAGAACTACACCCTCGCGTAAATATCATGTGGACTGGTCGCTCAATTATCTCCGAGTACTTAGATATCGCAGATGCTGTTATTTTCGAGCGTAACGCACTTCGGCAGGCACTCTATTGGGATAATTTTCCAGTTAATGATGGTGGATTACAAGCCAATCTTTACATCGGCCCGCTGCGTGGACGTGAAGTTGGTTTGCATAAATATTCCTCCGGTTTAGTTTCAAATCCCATGTTGCAATTTGAAATGTCGCAACTCCCGCTTTTTACTATTGGGCAATATCTCTGGAATGGCGCAACTTATGATCCAGATCAATCTTGGGAAAATGCACTAGTTCACTTAGTTGAAAATGAAGCAGATCGTCTAGCCCTTCGAAAGTTTTTACGAACAACTATGGGTACTCCTGTAGGTGGTGATCCAGCCCCGGATTTACGCCAAGTATTTCGTAGAGGCGTAACCCAGTGGCGTCAAGGAAACCTAGAAGAGGCCGGAGATATTTTTGTCACTGCCGGCAAGGAAATTATTGAAAATCACCGCGCGTTAACTCAACCTGAATTTAGTAAGCCTTTAATAATCGCTGAAATCGAAAAATGGTTGGAGAAATACTTAATTGGTGGCGAAACCTTAATTGGACTTGGCCAAACGCTTGCTGGTTGTGGCTTTGATTCAGTTAAAAAATGTATCAGTGGCACTCCTGCCGATATCTTGGCTCTTGAACAACTTCGTGAGTGCCTAGAAGCACACCGCAAGAATCTTTTTGGAGATCAAATTGCAGGTCCCATCAACGAACTCATGGCAGAGCTTCAGAGCTAAGGGGTAAAGATGGAAAAAGTTAATGTCTTTATTGGAGATAGTGTCACCGATTGCGGACGCGATATCGAACCGCCTTTTGGCGATGGATATGTACGTGAAATTGCCCGTTCTGGTGCATTAAGTGGTCAAATAATAAATGTTGGAACAAGTGGACACCGATTAATTGATTTAGAAAAGCGCTGGCAGGTAGATGTCCTAGAACATAAACCAACATTAGTTTCAGTTGCGATTGGAATTAACGATACGTGGCGCAGATATGACGATAACGATCCGACTAGTCTTGAAGATTTTCGAGAGAGATATTTACGAGTTCTACAGACCACAAAGGCCGCTTTTAACCCACAATTTGTGCTGTGCGAGCCTTTTCTGTTGGCGGTTCGAGATGAGATGAATACGTGGCGAGAAGATTTAGATCCAAAAATTGAAGTTGTTCATGAAATGGCAAAAGAGTTTGGCGCAGTTATTGTCCCTTTTGATAGACATTTAAATGAATTAGCGTTAACGATACCGATGGTTGAAATTGCAGAAGATGGGATTCACCCAACTGTTTTTGCTCATGCCGAGATGGCGAAGCTTTGGCTTAAATCGTTAGCTTTAGCGTAAGTGAGCTTGTTCGTTAAGTGTACGAAGCGCGCGTAAACCATCTGAAGGCCACGCAGAAATCGTAGTTATCGAGCATGGTGAAACATCAATGTGAAAAATTGATTCAGAAGGAGCACC
>CAINSH010000209.1 GCA_903852955.1 uncultured Actinomycetes bacterium
GGGGAAATTAAAATACGCCCCTTAATGTTGAGTGATTCACAGAGCGTTTTTTGCCATAACTTAACGGCTTCTGGATCTGCAATAGGTGCAAAGCCGTAGTACAAAATTACTTTATTAAAGTTCATTGCTCTACGCCCTTTCTGCTAAAAGTAAAGAAACTAAATCATGTGGTTCAAACTGCGTTGGCCACTGTGGGTTTTGACGGCCCACACCTAATGCCGCGACAAATGAAGCACGTTCGCGGGCGCTATCTCCTCCATGTCCACCTTCGTCAACATGACCGTGATCAGTTGTTACAACAACTAACCAGGGTTCATCCGCACTTGCACGGGCATGTACCGCCTGAAGTAAATTATCCAAGTAAGAATCGATTCGCGCAATTGCCCCTTTATATTCATCACCAACTGAGCCAAAAGCGTGACCTGCCTCATCAACGCCGCAGAAATAGATAAATGAAACATCTGGGCCATGCTGGGAAATCGCGTAATTTGCCGCAGCGGCAATTTCAGCATCGACTTGTGTGTAGCCATAAGTTTCACCGTCACGAACTAGAACTCGATGGCGTAGCGCTTTAGCTTGCTCACGACGTTCATGTATTACTGGCCCGTGTCCAATGGGATCAACAAGTGGTGGCCAACCAGCGGCTGCAAAAGTAGTAGTGCTTTGATCTTGATAAAAAGCACGAGAAAGTAAATCAGGGTTATGTAAAAGTTTATGTCCAGTAAAAGAGTTATCAAGAACTCCATGTTGGCTATGTGGGGTTCCAGTTAATAGCGTTGACCAACTTGGACCAGACCAAGTTGGCGGTTCAATAGTTAAAGGTGCAAAGAATCCTTTTTCTTTCAGTGCTACCAACGTCGGTGCATGATCAAGTGCGGTATCAAGATTTAATCCGTCGATACCAATCAAAAGGATTTTGCTTTTCATTTAGGCAATCGCAGCAGAAATTGCTTGTGTGTGAGCTGGAGATGAGCCACAGCAAGAACCAACGATGTTCACGCCAAGATCCTTCATCTCTTTGGCGTATCGAGCCATTTCTTCAGGAGTGCCGTCATAGATGAACTCATCACCTTGTAGTTTTGGCAGGCCTGCATTTGATTGCGTAATGATAAAGACACCTTCGGGGCGGGCTCCTACTAATTCCTTTGCAATTTGCGACATCTCATCGGTTCCGCGGCCACAGTTTGCGCCAATAATGCGTACGCCAAGTGATGCTAAATGCGTAACTGCCATTGCAGGTTTTACACCCATCATGGTGCGTAGATTTGTATCAAAACTTAAAGTCACAATTATTGGCATGCCAGGTGCAACTTCTTGCGCAGCAGATACTGCAGCCTCTACTTCACCTAAATCAGACATAGTTTCAATCAAAATTGCATCTATGCCTCCAGCGACAAGGGCTTTAATCTGGGCTGCGAATAATTCTTTTCCACTTTCGGGCGTCAAAGTTCCCATTGGCTCCATTAATTCACCAGATGGTCCAATATCTCCCATGACAAAACAGCCAGGGTGTCGATCGGCAACTTTGCGTGCGATTGCAGCGCCAGCTTTGTTGAGCTCTTCCAAACGATCTTCAAGTCCGTGCATTGCCAAACGGCCAGAAGTTCCACCAAAAGTATTAGTTGTTATGAAGTTTGCACCAGCTGCGGCATATGCTTCAAGAACCGCTTCGATTTCTTCAGGTTTTTCAACATTCCACAGTTCAGGTGCGCCGCCATCGGTTAATCCACGTGCTTGCAACATTGTTCCCATTGCGCCATCAGATGCCAGAGTTGCCTTAGCTAGTGCGTCGTAAATTGCTGACATTATTTTTCTCCTAAAGTATTTAGAAGTGCGTTGAGTTTTTCTTCATTTAAATCATTTTCAAGTTCTTCGGCAATTCGTGCAGCAACCACATCTGGTGCACCTTCGACTTCAACCCAAGGATCGCGATTCCAACCTGATGTATAAGCATCGGCATCGATTTCTCCCATGCGCATTGCAGCTTCATCAATTGCTTCTTGAAAGCGTGAAGCCAACATAGTTTTAATTGTTGTTTCACCGGAGCGCGCAATAACCATTGAAGGAATTTGATGCCAACGCATAATTTGATATTCGCTCATTTGATAATTCTATATGCCCATTTCCTAGTCATTCACGCTCAATTCAAGTACCATCTATCCATGATTGATATGCATTCAGTTGATTTATGGCAGCAAGCCGTAGTCATAATCGACGCCGTAATAGCTGCAATCCTTGGTTCGCTAATTGGTTGGGAGCGTGACCGTGCCGGTAAATCTGCTGGCCCACGCACAATGGCCTTGGTATGTGCGGCATCTGCCGTAATTGTGGCCATCGGCGCAGTCATGGATGTTGAAGCCCAGTACGGCGATCCAACGCGAGCTTTGCATGCAGTAATTACGGGAATTGGTTTTCTAGGTGCTGGCTTAATTTTTACGAATACTCGCGCAGGTTCCTCAGGAATTGGTGGTGTTACAACAGCTGCCACAGTATTTACAACTGCAGCAGTAGGTGTTGCCGTTGGACTTGGGTTTCAAGTTGCAGGCGCTGGATTAACTGTGGTGATCCTAATTATTTTGCGTTCAACTCAAGTAATTGATAAAACTACTAACCGCCACGATTAACGTTTATTTATTTTAAGCACAACGTTTCTATCGGTGGGACGGCCTAGCCACCAATCTATTCCATGTTTAGCGCCAAGTTCTGGGCGTTTCTGCCAGACATTTGCACTGATAGCGCGAGACAAAGCGGCAATTTCTATTGGCTTTTGTGCCTTTGCATAATCCACGCCAGCTTCATGGTCA
>CAINSH010000210.1 GCA_903852955.1 uncultured Actinomycetes bacterium
CGCTGACATATCTTTTTTTCATTACCGCGGCATATGCCTTAGTACTTACTAAAGTGTCACGGCCTTTTTCAATGGCAGTAATTTTACTAGCCGGAATTGAATGTGTGCGAAGCCAGTACTTTCCTGATGCAGCCTCTGTCGTACGATCACCTGGTGCACCTGCACCTACAGTGATAATCGCAGGCGCATAACCCAAATCAAAAATACGTTTAGCCTCTATCAATCTGGCTTCTAGCGCTTCACCTGGTTTTCCATTTAACTGAGCCGTACCTAAGACAACAATTACATCGGCGTGACGAACAACTGGATTCTTAGCTGCGCGCCAGACCTGTGAAACGGCATAGCCAGGTGCAATTAATGCAATCACGATAATAAGTGTGATTGTGCGACGTATCCATCTAAAGAGAAACATTTATCCGCCTGAAAACGCATCCTCTAGTTCAACATGAACTAGTTCATCGGGATCATCTAGCCAACCATCGGGCAAAGTCGGTGGACGGCCATGACTTGTGCGACCACGTGGTTTATCGCCCACTTCAATTGGATATGGCTGATCTTCTAATTGATCCAACAGTGTTCGCATCTCTTCTAATGAAGAAACCATTCCCAAATCATGGCGAATTTCGCGGGCAACTCTAAAGCCCTTTAAATACCAGGCCATGTGTTTGCGCATATCACGCATTCCACGATCCTCTGACTCTAGATACTCAACAATAAGATTTGCATGTCTAAACATGATTTCGCGCACTTGGTGCAGATTTGGAAGGCTCTCCTTTTCTGCCCCTTCAAGTGCACTGACTAAATCTGAAAATAACCATGGTCTACCCAAGCAACCGCGACCAACTACCACTCCTGCACACCCTGTTTGCGCCACCATATCTACTGCGTCATTGCCAGACCAGATATCACCATTGCCCAAAACCGGTACCCCGCTTGGCTTTAAGTGCTCAACAAGACGGGCAATGGCAGACCAATCAGATTTTCCTTCATACATCTGCGCTGCAGTTCGTGCATGTAGCGCAACCCAAGCAACTCCTAAATCTGCAGCTGATTGCGCAGCCTCAAGATAAGTATGGTGATCGCTATCAATACCAATGCGCATTTTTACTGTCACTGGAATTCCAAATGGTTTTGCAGCTTCAACTGCGGCTTGAACGATATTTGAAAAGAGTTTGCGCTTATATGGAAGAGCTGCTCCCCCACCCTTGCGCGTAACTTTTGGTACGGGACATCCAAAGTTCATATCGATATGATCGGCTAAATTTTCTTTGCCAATCATCGTTACTGCAGCACGCATCGTTGTTGGATCAACGCTGTAAAGCTGGACTGAACGTGGCCACTCATCTTTGCCCGGAACAATCATGCGCAGCGTTTCTGGGCGACGTTCTATTAATGCACGCGCCGTAACCATTTCAGATACAAATAGACCAGCACCTTGTTCACGACAGAGCGTGCGAAATGGTGCATTGGTAATTCCTGCCATTGGTGCAAGGACAACAGGTGGATCAATTAAATGATCACCACTTGCTAGTGGCAGAAGAAGTGGTTTTAGCAGCCTAGTAATCGCGGTGCCAACCAAGCTTC
>CAINSH010000211.1 GCA_903852955.1 uncultured Actinomycetes bacterium
CCCTTTTCAATTACTGCGCGCATTACCCCTGCAGTGCCTTCGGGGCGCAAGGTAATTGATCTGCCGCCACGATCTTCAAAGGTGTACATCTCTTTTGAAACTACATCGGTTGACTCACCAACGCCGCGAGTAAATAGTTCTGTGTCTTCAAAAATGGGGAGTTCAATCATCTGATATCCAGCTTTTCGAGCCGGGGTGATGAGAGCCTCGCGTACAAATTCGAAAGCCGCAGAACGCGGTGGCACATATTCACTAACGCCTTTAGGCGCTTGTATTTTAGCTTTAGCCATTAATGGCGGCCCTTCAAAGTTGTCAGATATGGATTACTTTTCTTTTCGATGGCAATAGTTGTTTCTTCTCCATGACCTGGCAAGACTCGCAAATGATCAGCAAGCGTTAATACTTTTTTGCGCAAAGTTTGCTCCATATCTTCAGCAGAACCAGATGGTAAATCTGTGCGTCCGATTGAACCAGCAAAGAGAACATCCCCGCTGATCAATAATTCATTATCGATCTCAAACATCATCGAACCTGCCGTATGGCCGGGAGAATGAATAGCCGTGAACTTCATTCCTACCAACTCCACTGTCTGACCACTTCTTAATTCTCGTACATCGCCGGGCTCAACAAACTCGTATCCGCTCAATGTCGCGGCAAAATCTCGGCCATGTATCCGTTCAGGATGGGCTAAAGCCTCACGGTCGAGTGAGTGAATGTATGCGGGAATCTGATACCCGTCTGCGATTGGTTGAATTGAAAATGTGTGATCAAGATGGCCATGCGTGGCGATGACTGCAACGGGTTTGAGTGAGTGTTTTGTTAAAAGCTCTTGCAACTGCGAAGAAACATCAGGCATTCCGGGATCGATTACAACGCACTCACTGCCGGCTCGTGGGGCTATGACCCAGCAGTTAGTTGCAAACATTGGAGCGGCGAAGGAGTCAACAAGCATCAAAACGCCTCCGGTTCACGCTTATATCGTTGAGCAATTGACGCTCACAGCAGAGAACAGGGTACCTTTTACCTCCGCACGATTCACGCTCATCGAGGCTGCGCCCTAGGTGAGCACGCACACTGATAGCGACGTTCTAGATAAGAACAACGCGCTGAAAGGATTTACACCATGAGCGAATTTAACCCAACCCACCAAGCAAGTGCAGCATCTGCATTAATCGGAGACCCTGCAGCATTTGGCCGAGTAGGCGAAGATGGCACCGTCTTTGTCCGAACTTCTTCTGGTGAAAAAGCAGTTGGTTCGTATCCAGGTAAAACCCCTGAGGAAGCGCTTTCATATTTTGTAAGAAAATTTGAACTACTCGCTGCTGAAGTTGCCCTACTCGCTGCGCGAATCAAAAGTGGTGCACTCGTTCCATCGGATGCATATGCTGCAGTTAAGAAACTGCGCGAACAAGTAAAAGAATTAAATGGTGTTGGCGATCTTGATGCTTTGTCAGCGTCGGTTGAACAGATTGAACCTTTGATCGAAGGCCATCGCGAAGCATATGAAGCGAAGAAAGCAGCCGAAGCGGCCGCAAAATCTGCACGGCGCGAACAGATTCTTGTAGAGAAAGAGAAAATCGTTGCCGAAGCTGAAAGCCTTGCACTTTCTGAGAGTTGGAAAACAACAGGTGATCGTCTAAAAACTTTATTGGACGAATGGAAATCTGCACCACGTTTAGATAAGAAAGCAGATGCCGATCTGTGGAAGCGTTTTTCATCTTCTCGCAATAAGTTCGATAAACGTCGTCGTACGCATTTTGCTGCCCTTGAATCGACTCAAAAAATCGTAGTCGATGCCAAAAAGGCAATCGTTGAAGAAGCAGAAAAACTTGCAACTTCAACTGAGTGGGTACCAACTGCTAAGCGATTTAAATCTCTTATGGATTCATGGAAAGCTGCCGGACGTGGCAAGCCAAGTGATGATGCCAAACTTTGGGCGCGCTTTAAGGCTGCTCAAGATCAATTCTTCACTGCAAAGAATGCAGATCTTGAAAAACGAGATGTCACAATGGCAGCTAACCTGATTAAGCGTGAAGAGTTAGTAGGTCAAATCGAAGCGCTCTTGCCTATTTCTAATCTTGATCAAACCAAGAAAGCACTACGAGATTTGCTCAACTCATGGAGCAAGATTGGTATGACGCATCGAGATAAGCGAGCTTCACTAGATTCCCGAGTTCAGGCGGTCGAAACCGTCGTAAAGGAAGCTGAAGCCGAACTTTGGCGCAAGACCGATCCAGCAGCAAAAGCCCGCGCACAAGAAGTTGTTAAGCAACTGAGCGATTCAATTGAAAACTATGAAAAAATTGCTGCCAAATCTGAAGCTGCTGGAAATTCAAAGAAAGCCTCAGAAGCGCGTGAGTCTGCAACTGCTCGTAAAGTCTGGCTAGAAGAAGCGCTGAAGGGTCTAGCTGAATTTAACTAGTTATTGGTGGTTCGATAAACGTCGTACACACCTTCAATTTGTCTAACAGCTGCCAATACCGCATCTAGATGCGTTGCATCGGCCATCTCAAAAGTAAAACGTGAGATCGCTGTGCGATCTTTTGAAGTACTTACTGCCGCGCTCAGAATATTTACGTGTTGATCGGACAACGTTCTGGTTACATCGGCTAACAATGACGCTCGGTCAAGGGCTTCTACTTGGATATTAACTAAGAAAATACTTGCTGCACCGACTCTCCACGTTACCTTAACAACCCGGTCATTTTGATTGTGCACGAGATCATCTGCGTTTACACAGTCGGAACGGTGAATTGATACACCACTCCCCTTGGTTATGAATCCCATAATTGAGTCTCCGGGAACCGGAGTGCAACACCGTGCAAGTTTTACGAGTACATCATCTGCGCCTTCGACATCGACAGCATTACTAGATCGGCGCGTAGTTGGAACTCGGGTTGGAAATACATCCATTGTTGGTTCTGGGTGAGAATCTTCTGCGCCTAACGCAACTACTAACTTATCGATTATGGAAGCCGCAGAAACGTGACCGTCCCCGACTGCTGAATAAAGCGCCTCTATGTCTGGATAACGAAGATCGTGTGCCAGCTCTAACAGTGAATGGCCAGCAAAGATTTTTTGCAAAGGTAGGCCCGCTTTGCGCATCTGACGTGCAATTGATTCGCGTCCAGCATCAATAGCTTCTTCGCGGCGTTCTTTGCTAAACCACGCTTTAATTTTTGATCTAGCTCGTGGGCTTTTTACAAAGTTGAGCCAGTCTCTACTAGGTCCAGCATGTTCGCCTTTATTAGTAACAATCTCAACAACATCGCCGTTGTTTAATCGTGACTCGAGTGGAACCAGACGACCATTGACTTTCGCCCCGGCGCAACGAATACCTACATCGGTATGAACCGAGAAGGCAAAGTCAACTGGAGTTGATCCACTTGGCAGAGCAACAACACTGCCCTTGGGCGTGAAAACAAAGACCTCAGGAGTGCCTAAATCAAAACGTAACGCTTCGAGAAATTCGGAAGGATCTTCGGTTTCTTTTTGCCATTCATGAAGCTGGCGCAGCCACAACATTTCTGGAGATGATTCATTATTTTCATGACCTTGCTTGTATTTCCAGTGCGCTGCGATACCAAATTCTGCGCGCGAATGCATGTCATATGTTCGAATCTGAATCTCAATCGCTTTTCCCGTTGGCCCAATTACAGTTGTATGAAGTGATTGGTAAAGATTGAATTTAGGCATTGCTATGTAATCTTTAAAACGACCTGGCACTGGGCTCCATCTGGCGTGGATTGCACCTAGAACTGCATAGCAGTCACGTACGTCTTCAACTAGAACCCGGATTCCGACTAAATCGTAAATATCATTAAATTCACGGCCACGTACCACCATTTTTTGATAAACCGAGAAGAAGTGTTTTTGGCGCCCAGTCACCGTTGCTTGAATTCCATCGTTTTTTAAATCTTCAGTCACGATTTCAATAACATCGTGAGTTAATTTATCCCGTGAGGGAGATCTTTCAGCAACGAGGCGAGTAATTTCCTCGTATTTCTTTGGCTCCAAAACGGCAAATGAAAGGTCTTCCAACTCCCACTTGATTGCATTCATTCCTAAGCGGTGTGCAAGTGGTGCATAGATATCTAAAGTCTCTCGAGCCTTGCGTTCAGCGCTTGCCGAAGAAACATATTTCCAGGTACGTGCGTTGTGCAAGCGATCTGCTAATTTGATAACCAGAACACGTATATCACGCGACATTGCCACAACCATTTTACGGACAGTCTCTGCCTCAGCAGTTGGTCCGTAAGTCAATTTGTCTAACTTTGTAACACCATCAACTAGTCCAGCAATCTCATCACCAAAATCATGACGGAGCTCTTTGAGCGAATACTCCGTATCTTCAACGGTGTCATGTAGGAGGGCAGCAATAATGGTTTCGTTGTTTAATCCAAGTTCTGCCAAGATATTTGCAACCGCAACTGGGTGAGTTATATATGCGTCTCCAGATTTACGAAGCTGGCCTTCATGTGCTTTTTCGGCAACAACGAATGCCCGCTCGACATCAGCAAAGTCATTTCCTGCATGATTTTCTTTGAGCGCACTTATTACAGGTGCAATCAAAGTATTCATTTAATAACCGCTATTTGCGATTTTTACGCTTTGGTTGGTTGCGTGGTCCACGGCGATCGCCAGTAACAACTGTTGCAGTTGATGTTGCTGCAGGTGTGGTTCGGCCTCCTACACGCTTTGCAAGAGCCTGCATTGCAGGTTCCTTTTCGCGCAACTGAGCCAAAACAGGCGGAGCGATAAAAATTGAAGAGTAAGTTCCAACTGCTAGTCCGATAAACAACGCAAGTGAAAGATCCTTAAGTGTTCCAGCGCCTAGAAGTCCTGCACCCACAAAAAGAATTGAGCCCACTGGGAGTAGCGCAATCAATGAAGTATTGATTGAACGCACGATTGTCGGATTAACCGCCAAGTTTGTGGCCTGTGAATAAGTGCTCTTAGAACTTGCCGTGATGGTGCGAGTATTTTCACGAATTTTGTCGAAGACAACAACTGTGTCATAAAGCGAGTAACCCAAGATTGTTAGGAAACCAATCACCGTTGCTGGTGTGACATCGAAACCAACCAAGGCATAAATACCCACGGTTATGAAAACGTCATGAAGAACAGCAACGATTGCAGCAACTGCCATTTTTGGTTCAAAGGCCATTGCCAGATAAAGCATCACACAGATCAAAAAGCCGAAAAGACCGTACAAGGCTTTGCGCGTAATTTCTTTACCCCAAGATGGACCGACGATTTGAGTGTCGATAGATTCAACAGCTACAGAAAACTTTGCAGCTAAAGCATCTTGCACGGCATTGTTCTGCGCGGTATCTAGTGCACTAGTTTGAACGCGGACTTTGTCGTTTCCAATTGTTTGCACAATTGATTCGCCAGGTATTCCAGCTGTAGCAAGTGCAGCACGTGCATCTTCAACGTTTGCGCCAACCTTAGTTACGGTAAATGAAGAACCACCCTTAAATTCAATACCTAAGTGAAGGCCCTGAAGGCTTAAAGCTGCGATAGATAAAAGAATAAACAGAGCAGAAATTGAGTACCAGCGACGGCGACGGCCGATGAAATCGATTGATGTTTCACCGCGGTAGAGACGGCCACCTAAACCTGAAAACTTTGACATTTCTTATGCCTCCTTTGCAACTGGCAGTGTTCCAGTGCTCTTTGCTGATAGTCCGGACAAAGGATGACCTGATGCAAAGAAATTCATCTTTGCAAGAATTGTCACGATTGGCTTTGTAAACACAAACACGACGATCAAGTCGACCAGTGTCGTTAGTCCTAGAGTGAAAGCGAAACCTCGAACGCCACCAACTGCAAAGAAGTAAAGCAGTACGGCGGCGATAATAGAAACAAAGTCGGCGACTAAAATAGTGCGACGTGCTCGACTCCAGCCAGTTTCAACTGCAGTTCGAAGTGAACGACCTTCACGGATTTCATCTCGAATACGCTCGAAGTAGATAATAAACGAGTCAGCAGTAACACCGATGGCAACAATTGCACCTGCAATACCTGCCAAAGTCAGGGTGAAACCAATCCACTTGCCTAGTAGCAGGAACAACAAGTAAACAAGAGAACCAGCGACAGCGAGTGAACCAACTGTCACCATGCCTAAACCGCGGTAGTAAAGAAGTGAATAAAGAAGGACGAGGCCAAGACCAATACCACCTGCTAGCAGACCAGCATTTAGTTGATCAGCACCCAGCGTTGGAGAAACTTGTTGAACTTCTCCTCGATCAAATGCCAAGGGAAGTGCACCGTACTTTAAAACATTTGCAAGATCTTGAGCTTCAAGTTGAGTAAAGCTTCCGGTAATTTGTGCATTTCCAGATGGAATCGCCTCTGTAATTCGTGGAGCTGAAACAACTAAACCATCGAGAACGATTGCTACTTGATTAAGTGGAGCTGCAAGTGTTGTTACACGTGAAGTAAGGGCACCAAATGCCTTTGTACCTTCACCGTTAAAAGTTAACATTACATACCAAGCGCTGCCACCTTGAGTATCAATGGATGAAGTTGCTTTTGAAACTTGGCGACCAAGAACTTCAGCTGGCGCCAAAATGTATTTGTTTTGGCCAGCACGATCACAACTAACAATTGTGTCGGTAGGAGCATCAGCTCCTGAGCCTTGAAGATTTTCAGTTTTTGTACAATCAAGTGCGGCAAACTTTGCATTAACTTCTGCACTTACTCCAGATGTAGGAGTTGCTGCCGCGTCTGCAGCACCAGTTGATGTTGCCGTTGCAAGTACTTGGCGGAAGCGAAGTTCTGCAGTTTGTCCAACAAGCTCAACTACTCGACGACCAGTATCGCCAGGAACGGAGATAACAATCTGACGATTAGTCCCACTTCCTTGTGCTGTAACTTCAGACTCGGCAACACCAAGTGAGTTAACGCGCTGGCGGATAATAGAGACGGCTTGGTCAATTGCTTCGTTGGTTACTTTTCCACTTTCACCTGGAGCAATTCGAGGTTGCAAAGTGACAGAAGTTCCGCCGCGAAGATCAAGACCTAGACGAACTGCAGTAGCGTTTTGAACAAAGACAAGACCGGTGAGTGCAATGAGCACCAAAGCCAGGATTGCCAGTGAACGCGCTGGGCGGGCAGCCGTCTTTGCTGGTTTATTAGTTGTAGACATAGACGCAGAGTCTAGGCGTCAGGCGCGGGTGTGTCGAAAAGCTGAGCCATTTGGGCAGGTGGTGTTCGTCCTATATGGGCAAAACCTGCAGGCGTTGCTATGCGTCCACGAGGCGTGCGCGCCATCAAACCGTTACGGACCAAGAAGGGTTCTGCCACAGATTCAACGGTTTCGATCTCTTCACCAACGGCAATTGCCAGGGTGGATAGTCCGACTGGCCCTCCGTTAAATCTTTCAACTAATGCAGTGAGTACTCCCCTGTCCAAACGGTCGAGGCCGATTTCATCGACTTCGTACATTTCAAGGGCAGCTTTGGCATCGGCCAATGAGATTGCCGTTGCGCCGTGAACTTGCCCATAATCTCTAACACGTCGAAGTAATCGATTTGCAATACGTGGAGTTCCACGAGAGCGGCCAGAAACTTCAGTGATTGCATCTTTATCAATATCTATGCCAAGAAGTTTCGCGCTTCTAGAAATTACTTGTGCAAGTTCAGAGCTATCATAAAAATCTAAATGTGCGGTAAAACCAAAGCGATCTCGTAGTGGACTAGGTAGAAGTCCGGCTCTTGTGGTTGCGCCAACTAAAGTGAAATGTGGCAGTTGTAGTGGAATTGC
>CAINSH010000212.1 GCA_903852955.1 uncultured Actinomycetes bacterium
CAACGTTGTAGTTAATAGACCAACCTGGGATTCAATTTCACTATCTCCGCCATGATGTCCCACCATCGCACCTTCTTTTTCACTTCGCGCTGGATCCAATAAAACAACATTGTTTTGCGCAATTGCAATAACTTCTCCCATGCGATCGATGGCATCGGCGCTGATTTGAGCACCAAACAGATTTTGTGTAATCGCATTTTCTCTAGTTAAAACAGTTGCGCGATTACCTAGGAATTCTTGCCAAGTAGCGGCAACTTCTAGGCGAGCTCCCGGGCTATCTAATTCTGAGTTGAGGTAAATATGTCGTGCGCGAGGCTCGCCACCGATCACGGCTACGCCATTTAATAAAGGATTGTCCTGGCCAATCACAATCTTTTCATCCACATTGATCATTCCATGATCAGAAGTCAGCCAAATTCGAACACCTTGTGGAAGTTCTTTCATTAAGTTAGCAAACATCTGGTCAATCATTGAAAGTGCGGCTAACCATTTTTCGCTGCCTACCCCATCGCTGTGGCCAGCTGCATCTAAATCATTAACGTATAAGTAAACAAATGATGGTGTTTCCTTTAGCGCGGACCGGGTCTCTGCGATTAAATCTGCCGAAACATTTGCGCCTTTGTATTTAGCACCACGGAACACTGCGCGCGTAAAGCCAGTGTTTTCATATCTTTTAGCCGCAACATGTGTGACATTTATATTTTCAGCTGCTGCTCGCTCAAAAAGAGTTGGTACTGGTTGCCAATTAACGGGGTCAACTCGCTCATCCCATTTCAGGGCATTTAATATGCGTCCACCACTTCGTGGCACTTGAACCGTATAACCCAACATTCCATGTGCTCCGGGTAACGTTCCAGTTGTTAGTGTGGCAAGAGATGTTGCAGTTGTTGACGGAAAAGAAGTTTTAACTGTTCCAAATTTTGTTAGCCGTGAAATTGTTGGCATCGCATCGGAATAGTTATTTATTACATCTGCACCAAAGCCATCGATAAGAAAAAGTAGCTCGCGCCCAAATGGTGAGGATCCAACCGATAAAAGGTCTTGAGCCGTTGATAAACCCAACGCAGAAAAGATCGATGGAGTTATCTGCGACAAATGCACGTTCATATCTTCTCACTACATCGGCTAAGGTTGACCCATGAACGGTGCAATTAAGTATTCGACCGAGGTTTCTGAGGCTTTAGCGCAAGGTAAGCCAATCGTTGCCCTTGAATCTACGATTATTAGCCACGGTCTACCGCGACCTTCAAATCTTGAAGTAGCAAAAGAGTGCGAATCGATTATTCGAAAGCGTGGCGCGGTTCCTGCAACTATCGCCGTCCTTGATGGTGTCATTCACATAGGTCTAGAAGCTGGCGAACTAGAAGCAATTGCTAATCGAGATGATATTTACAAAGCATCTAGCCGAGATTTGGCGATCATTGTGGCTTTAGGAAAAAGCGCCGCAACAACAGTTGCCGCAACCGCACATCTTGCAGCTTTTGCCGGCATCGAAGTTTTTGCAACTGGGGGCCTAGGTGGTGTCCATCGTGGTGCAAATGAATCTTTTGATGAATCTGCCGATTTAACTGCACTATCTGCATTGGATATGACCGTTGTATGCGCCGGTGTGAAATCAATTCTAGATGTCCATGCAACTTTAGAGCGTTTAGAAACTTTGGCCATTGGTGTTGTTGGTTATAAGACTAATCGTTTTCCCGGTTTTTACTTGACTGATTCAGGTTTTGAAATCGAACATCGCGTTGATTCAGCTGAGGAAATCGCCTCTATTATCAAAGCGCGCAAATCTCTGCATACCTCTAACCACGCTTTGATTGTTGCGAACCCAGTTGAAAAAGAGATGCCTAAAGCACGTCATGACGAAATCCTTGCAACAGGTCTTACAAATGCTGCCAGCGAAGGCATCGATGGAAAATACGTCACCCCTTTTCTGCTCGAGCATTTTCACACTGCAAGCAAAGGTGAATCCCTTGCGATTAATACTGAAATTATTAAATCAAACTGCGCACTAGCTGCAGATATTGCGGTTGCTCTCAAATGAAAAAAATCCTCTGCATCGGCGATTTAGCTCTAGATGTTATTTCGCAGTTAAAAGAGCCAATTAATTACGGCAATGACACTGCCAGCCGTATCAGCAGCCACCCCGGCGGACAAGCAGCAAATGTTGCAACCTGGATTACACGTACACACTCAAAGTCTCAATTAGTTGCCCGCGTTGGAAATGATCCCGTTGGTTTTGCCCTCATTTCCGATCTAGATAAATACGGCGTAGAACATATGAATTTGATGCATTCAGGGCGTCCAACTGGCGTAGTCGTAATTCTGGTCGATTCAAATGGCGAACGAACAATGTTTCCTGACAATGGCGCAAATGCAGATTTAGAAGTAAGTGATTTACCTCCATTAGATGATGTTGACGGTGTGTATTTAAGCGGATATGCACTACTTGATTTTCGTAGCCGTGAGTCAGTCCTTGCAATGATTAAGAAAATTAAAGCTGCAGGAAAGCCGATTTTCTTTGATCCAACTACCACTGGTGCCATGAAGATTGTTTCTCGCGAAGAAGTCTTATCGTGGATCTCATTAATGGATGGAATCTTGCTTAATGCTGAAGAAGCGCTATACATCGGCGATGCAACTGATGTTGAAACCGCTGAAAAAAATATCACGGCATTTACTCCCCTCGTTGTAATCAAATTAGGTTCACGCGGTGCAATGGCAGTCCACAATGGCACTGCAGCAAAGGTTTCTGCAGTCACAACCAGTGTTGTTGATACAACTGGTGCAGGTGATTCATTTGCTGCTGGATTTATTCCAAAGTGGCTAGAAACTAGTGATTTAAAACAAGCTTTATCTGCCGGAACTGCACTTGCAGCAAAGTGTGTGGCAACAGTTGGGGCGCGCCCTCCACTGAATTAAGCCGCTCTCTTGGCACAATGCTCCCCATGGCTACTGCGAAGAACCCCGCGAAAACGGCGACCAAGGGTAAAAAACCTGTCGGTCCAAAGCCTGGTGAATATCCAGGAAAGATTGTTGATATTGATGTATCCAAAGAAGTTTCAGAATCTTTCCTTGAATATGCATACTCAGTAATTTATTCACGTGCACTACCCGATGCACGTGATGGTTTGAAACCAGTTCACCGCAGAATTTTGCACCAGATGGCCGATATGGGACTTCGTCCAGAACGCGGACATGTAAAGAGTGCACGTGTTGTTGGTGAAGTAATGGGTAAGTTGCACCCTCACGGCGATGGTGCAATCTATGACGCACTCGTTCGCATGGCGCAATCTTTTTCAATTCGACTTCCATTAATCGATGGCCACGGAAACTTTGGTTCTTTAGATGCCGGCCCCGCCGCGATGCGTTACACCGAAGCCCGTCTTGCAACTGCTGCAATGGCAATGGTTGCAGAAGCCGATGAAGACACCGTTGACTTTGGCCCAAATTATGACGGACAACTTTCTGAGCCATTAGTTCTACCTGCTGCATATCCCAACTTATTAGTAAATGGTGGATCAGGAATCGCAGTTGGTATGGCAACTAACATGGCCCCACATAACTTAGGCGAAGTTATCGCTGCAACTAAATTTCTGATTGAAAACCCAACTGCCACAGTCAAGCAGTTAATGAAATATGTTCCTGGCCCGGATTTTCCAACTGGTGGAGAAATTGTTGGTCTTGATGGTGTGCGCGAAGCGTATGCAACAGGTAAGGGCTCATTTAAGGTCCGCGCAACTGTTGAGATTGAAAAAGTTACATCACGTAAAATGGGAATCGTCATCAAAGAGCTTCCCTTTACCATCGGACCTGAAAAAGTTGTCGAGCGCATTGCAGCCCTAGTTAAAAACAAGAAGATTCAGGGCATCAGCGACATTATCGATTTAACCGATGGCCAGACCGGCACAAACGTTGTCATCGAATTAAAAAATGGTTTTGAACCAGAAGCCGTTCTTGAACAGCTCTACGCCCTAACCCCAATGGAAGATGCATTTTCGATCAACGCTGTCGCCCTAGTTAAAGGCAAGCCACAGACCCTTGGTCTTAAAGAACTGCTTAAAGTATTCATTGAACACCGTATTGAAGTTGTTCGCCGTCGAAGTGAATACCGCAAAGCTAAAGCTGAGGCCCGCTTAACCCTCGTAGATGGATTATTAAAGGCGATTATCGATATTGATAAGGTCATCAAGATCATCCGCGCAAGTGATGATGCATCACAAGCTAAGGAAAAGCTGATTAAGGACTTTAAATTAAATGATGAACAAGCAACATATATTTTGGATATGCCGCTTCGTCGATTAACAAAGATGAGCAAACTTGAACTTGAAACCGAGCAAAAAGAACTAAAAACAACGATTGCAGAGTTAACTAAACTTCTAAAGAGTGAAGAAGCGATTAAAGCTCAAGTTTCTGATGAACTAACTGCAGTTGGTAAGTCATTTGCTACTCCTCGCAAAACCAGAATTGGCGCTGCCTAACCTCAAACGGTTAAACTACGGCGTGATTTCAACCCAAGCGCTAGAACTACGAGCAGGTGCTCGCCTGCTGGTTAAAGGCGTAACTGTGCGAATCAATAGCGGTGACCGCATTGGTTTTGTGGGTCGAAACGGTGCTGGCAAATCAACGCTTGCAAAAGTATTAGCTGGTGAAACCATGCCGGCAGGTGGTGCGGTAAATCGCACAGGAAAAATCGGTTATCTGCCACAAGATCCACGAACTGGTGATGAACCAGGAACAGTTATTGAACGTATTTTATCTGCGCGCGATTTGGATCAAATTACTCATCGCATGCGCGCAGTTGAAGAAGAGATGGCAACTGCCCAGGATGAAGCGCTTGAAAAAGCAATGGAGCGTTACACACGCGTTGAGCATGAGTTCAGTGCAGCTGGTGGTTATGCAGCAACGGCTGAAGCTGAAGCGATTGCTACCTCACTAGGTGTTACTGAAGCCGTCTTTGGTCACGAACTCTCAACGCTTTCAGGTGGTCAGCGTCGGCGCATTGAATTAGCTCGCATCCTTTTTAGCGGCGCAGAAACTCTTTTGCTCGATGAGCCTACAAACCACTTGGACGCCGATTCGATTATGTGGTTGCGCGAATTTTTAGCTAAATACTCAGGCGGCCTAGTAATTATTTCTCACGATGTAAACCTGATCGAAACCGTTGTAAATAAAGTCTTTTACTTAGATGCCAATCGCAACGTCATTGATGTTTACAACTTGGGTTGGAAAGCATATTTATTACAGCGCGAACAAGATGAGCATCGCCGAAAGAAAGAGCGCGCCAACGCAGAAAAGCGCGCGGAGATTTTGCAGAAGCAGGGCGAAAAGATGCGCGCTAAAGCATCTAAGGCAACTGCTGCGCAGGGAATGTTACGTCGAGCTGAAAAGCTTCGTAGCGGTCTTG
>CAINSH010000213.1 GCA_903852955.1 uncultured Actinomycetes bacterium
ACGACTGGATGTGGTTTGCCTTAGCTGGTTTTGTTTTAATGATTATGGCCGGTGTTACTTCTTATAAAAAAGCTAGAGCCAAGATGAGTTATGAAACGTGGTGGATTATCCATCTTTATACCTACATTGCAGTTGCAGCATCTTTCATGCACCAAGTTCTAAACGGACAAATGTTTATTGGCCATCCGCTAAATCGTGCTTACTGGACTGCGTTGTATGTCTTGATGGCGTTTTCTATTATTTATTGGCGCTTTGGTGTGCCACTAGTTAGATCGCTCAAAGTTAATTTGCGAGTTGAAAAAACTGTTGTTGAAGGCCCCGGAGTTATTTCCGTAATTATGAAAGGCCGCAATCTTCATAAACTAAATGCGCAAGGCGGACAGTTTTTTGGTTGGCGCTTTTTAGCCCGCGGACACTTTTTGATGTCGCACCCATTTTCATTATCTGCAGCTCCTACCGAACATTTGATGCGAATTACCGTTAAAGATTTAGGTGATCATTCACGCTCTTTAGCTTTTATTAAGCCGGGTACGCGCGTATTTGTTGAAGGCCCATATGGTGCATTTACTGCTGGGCGATCAACTCGGCCGCACGTTGTTTTAGTTGGTGGCGGTGTAGGAATTACGCCAATCCGCGCAATCATGGATGAGTTAAATGGCGGCGTGCAGATGGATGTTATTTTCCGTGCCTCTAAGGAAGAAGATTTAGTTTTGCGCGAAGAGCTGGATTACATGGCCTTTAATAGTGGTGGATCGATTCGAATTCATTACTTAGTTGGCCCACGCAAAAACCATCCAATGGATGCGCGATCACTTAAAAGGCTGGTTCCACAATTTGCAGATAGCGATGTATACATCTGCGGACCAGAGCCTTTGGTCAGCGCAGTACGTAACGCCTTTGAAGACGTGGGTGGGCCTAAGAACCGTTTCCACGATGAGGCTTTTGCTTTCCACCGCGAATAAGCGCCCTGGTTAAGCCCGGCAGATATTCAGTGCGGGTTCTGCGGCCGTTCTCAGAAACTCCTCAGGTAAACAGGCTTATATATGGTATATAAATCCTTTGAGGGGATTTAAGAATGAGGGTAAGAGATGAAAAGAGCACTGCTAATTGCAGGAGGCACCTTAGGTGGCCTCGGCGCAGTCATGGCTATTACTCCTCCGCAATTGGGTTCAAACCAAGCCCTTGATCTAGGTAGTGCAACCACTGCGTCAACACCGGCAGCAGCTGTTGCTAAATCTGCACCTGCGGCAACACAACCAACTGCAAAGGCAACTACCAAAACAAGTACAACTAGTAAGCCAGTAGCGACCAAGAAAGCTGCGCCAACTCAATCAGCAGTGGCAACTGCAGCAGCAAGTGCTTCTGCATCGGCAACTACAACTACTGCAACGTCAGCGCCAGCAGCTGCACCTGCTGCAAAAGGTGTTACCGGAGTTTTTGTAGGTCCAACAGTTGATGTCAGCTACGGAAACGTACAAGTTCAAATAACCGTTAAAGATGGACAGATCACCGATGCCAAAGCGCTACAGGCACCAAGTGGGCGTAGTCAGCGCTACACCGATCGGGCCGTTCCGGTCTTGCGCCAACAAACTTTGGCTGCGCAATCAGATGCAATTCAAGGTGCATCCGGTGCTTCATATACTTCATACGGTTGGTTTAAATCATTACAAGGAGCGCTTGCTAAAGCTGGTCTGTAAAGCGTTAGGTAGGCTCGGGTAATGAATCATCTGCGCTCGCAGTTTCCGGTGTGGGGAACAATTGTAGATATCGATATCGCATCGGAAAAAATTGATTCCGTTGCATTAAATGCTGCATTAGAAAACGTGCGCGATTTTTGTCAAAAAGTGGATCAAGATTTTTCTACTTATATAGATTCATCATGGATTACTAAATTGCGGCAAAACAAAGTTGAAATTAATGAGTGCCCAACTCAGGTGCAAGAAGTTTGGCAACTATGTTTGCAGGCCAAACACTTAAGCGACGGTGCTTTTGATCCGTGGTCTGTGCAAGGTGGTTTTGATCCATCGGGATTAGTTAAAGGGTGGGCGGCAGATATTTGCGCGGATATGTTGGTGGCAGCTGGCGCAGAACATGTGCAAGTAAATGCTGCGGGCGATTTAGCGTTGCGCGGTGGTTGGTTTGATCAAAGCGTTGGTGCGATAAAACCTTGGAAAATCGGGGTTGTTAACCCTGATAACAAGCAAGAAATTTTGCAGGTTTTTGAAATCACCGATGGCGCAATTGCAACGTCTGGAACATACGAACGCGGAGCTCACATCACTGATCCCTATACGGGCATGATTGCAATTGGTGCAAAATCAGCAACCGTTGTTGGCCCGCTGGGGTGGCTGTGCGATGGGCTAGCAACAGGGTTAATGGTTGCTGGTGAAGATGCGGCGCAGTGGTTTGGCCAAACCGAACTTGCTGGTTACCAAGTGTGGGTAATAGATAGGCACCAAAGTTCGGCCTGGTCTATTTAAGAAATTGACGTAAGCGATTGCACTTCTTCGGGCGATAATTCAACAACTTGAATGATTTCTTCCAGCTGCCCCACCGTGCGCGCAGATGCAATTGGCGCACTTACTGTTGGATTTGCTCGAAGCCAGGCAAGTGCAATTGCAGCAAGTGAAGCGTTGTGTTCCTTAGCGATTAGATCCATTGCTGCAAGAACTGCGTAGTTTTTATCATTTGCATATTCACGGGCACCTGCAGCGCGCTTTGAGTCAACCTCAGTAATTCCTGGACGGTATTTTCCAGTTAAGAAGCCGCGGGCAATTCCATAAAATGGCAAGTTAGAAATCCCAAGTTCAGCAACCACTTGTTGCATTTCGCCTTCATAGGTTGTGCGATCTACCAAGTTATAAAGCTCTTGCACCGCAACATATGCGGGCAAATTATTATCGTTACTAAATTTAATTGATTCACGAAGACGTGCCGGTGTGAAATTAGACGCTGCGATATAGCGAACTTTTCCTTGGGCAATTAACTGGGCGTAAGCGCCAAGAGTTTCCTCTAATGAAACTGATGCGTCATCTTCGTGGCTGTAATACAAATCTATGTAATCGGTTTGCAAGCGATTTAAGGATTCTTCGCAGGCCGCAAATAGATTTCGTGCAGATAATCCTGGACGGGTATCCATTTTGGAAACCTTGGTTGCAATCACCATTGATTGGCGGTTATTGCGGGCTTTAATCCACGAACCAATAATGGTTTCTGATTCTCCGCCAACATGGCCCTCAACCCACTGGTTATACATATCGGCGGTATCGATGAAATTGCCACCGTGGTTGAAATAAGCATCCATTACCGCGTGTGATTCGGCCTCATTGGCGTTACTGCCAAAGATATTGCTGCCAAGGCATAGTGGATGAACTACAAGGTCGGTATCGGCAATAGTGATCATGCACGCACAGTAAGGCACAATTAGCGCGTGGTCGAAACAACAGGCGGGTTTACAAGTGAAGGGTTGGCGCTAGAAGCCAAAACCCTAGAACTTACTTCGCTGTCGCAAAAAGAAGCTATCGAAATCGGCGAGATCGCCTTAGATCTTGGCTTCGACCGCGGCGTTCCTATTGCGGTGCAAGTCCGGTTAAAAGATTGGATTGTCTTTCACGCATCTTTACCTGGATCCACACCTGAAAATGATTCGTGGATTGCGCGCAAAGCCGCAGTTGTTTTAGCTACCGGTAACTCAACGATGTTTGAAAGAGTTTTGGCCGAAGAACTGGGAATTGATTGGTATGCAGAAAAAGGTTTACCCGAATTAACGCATGCAATTCATGGTGGCGGATTGCCGCTTAATGTTTCAGGTTTTGGTTGCATGGGAATTTTATTAATTAGCGGACTGCCACAAGTGCAAGATCATTTATTAGGTGTTGAAGTTTTAACTGAGTTTCTTGCGCGCAAAGGTGAACTTCCTTGAGCATCTGGGTCTGCGGAGAAGTTTTAATTGATATTTTGCCAACTGGCCCAGTCGTTGGTGGCGGACCTGCAAATACGGCAAAAGCGCTAGCGCGATTAGGTTATGACGTAGATTTTATTGATGGAATTTCAACTGATGCTTTTGGAGTTAGTGCCCGCAAAGAGTTAAGCCAAGATGGAGTTGGTTTAGATTTAACTTTAACTAGCGATAAACCTACGTGCACCGCAACTGTCACATTAGATTCAAAAGGCAGTGCCAGTTACGAATTTCTTATCGCCGGAACCGCAACTTTTGATTTCGACTCTTCTTGGTTACCCGATCCCTCACGGCTAAAACCTTCAGTGCTACACATTGGCACCCTGGTCACGGTAATTCAGCCTGGCGCAGATGTTTTATATGGTTGGGCTGTGCAAGTAGGTGAATTCGCACCGATAGTTTTTGATCCAAATATTCGACCATCGGTTTTAGGTGATCGCGCACAATATGTGCAAAGCGTTGAAAAATGGGTCAATATTTCTTCAGTCGTAAAAGTCAGCGATGACGATATTAAGTGGCTTTACCCAGATCAATCTTTAGATGAAGTCGCACATCGCTGGATTGCCGGCGGAGTCAGCTGCGTAATAATCACACGCGGGGCACATGGCTTAATTGGTTTTACTGAACATGGCATGGAAGAAGTAGATGGCGCCAAAGTAGCTGTCATCGACACTGTAGGTGCAGGCGATACTGTTGGCGCAATTGTTATTGAAGGCATTATTAAACATTCAGTGCATGGCCTTGAAGGACATGTATTAAATGAAGTCCTACACAAAGCAGCTGTTGCTGCGGGAATAACCTGTTCACGTGCAGGCGCTCAGCCTCCACGGACGCACGAACTATTAGAAGCGATGGAAAAATAATGCAATTTATCGATGATGCTGAATTTCAGATTGCAATCGATGACGACAATGGTGCGCGAATAACTTCGCTTAAGTGGCGCGATAATGAATTTGCAGTTCCATTTCGCGGACAAGTTCATACTTCGGGTTGGTATGCAATGGCGCCGTGGGCCGGGCGTATCAACGAAGGTTTAATTAAAGATGCAGCGGGCCAAGAATTTCAGCTTCCAGCAACTATTGATCCACCGCATGCGTTGCATGGTTTTGGTTTAATTTCTTCTTGGCAAGAAATCGGACCAGGACGTTCTTTGTTGCATCTGCCTGCGCCATATAACGGCGCAACTGTTGAACAATCAATTGAAGTTTTAGATGATGCCGTTCGTTGGTCCTTAGAGTACGAACCAAATGGTTGCGAACTGCCAGCCTGGATGGGTTTTCATCCATGGTTTGCGCGCGATTTAGATCGCGGAGGAAGCGCTGAAATTGAATTTGCTGCAACTGAAATGTTAATTCGGGGTAGCGATGGAATTCCAACCGGAAAACGAAGTGCACCAATACCACAACCTTGGGATGATGCGTTTACAGGAATTAAAGGAACGCCGGCAGTTGTTTGGGAAGACGTTGCGCGTATTTCCATTGAATGTGATGCGCCGTGGTGGGTTGTTTATACCGAAGACTCCGAAGGTATTTGCCTAGAACCACAGACTGCGCCACCTGATGCGCAAAATTTGGGTATTAGTGGCGAGAACTACATCGAAGCGCTATTTGTTTTTGAATCTCTTGAATAGACTGTAGAAATGATTAATCGCACGCATTTAGCGCAATTACGCAAAAAAGAAGATGCTCGTTTCTTAGAACTACATCCTCAATCAGGAGAGCTGTTTAAGAAAGGCCAAGCAAATATGCCTGGCGGAGTACCAATGTCCTGGATGGCTAAATGGCCGGGGCAGTACCCAGTCTTTGTTAAAGAGGCTAAAGGTGCCCGCTTTACTGACGTTGATGGCAACACATATATTGATTTTTGTTTAGGTGATACCGGATCAATGACGGGGCATTCACCAGATGCAACGGTTGCTGCAATTCGCGAACAGGTGGGTAAAGGCATTACTGCAATGTTGCCAACGGCCGATGCGGCAATTGTTTCAGCCGAACTAGCTGGCCGTTTTGGTTTACCGCTATGGCAGTTTACGGTTTCGGCCACTGATGCTAACCGTCACGTAATTCGCTACAGCCGAATGATTACTGGCCGTTCAAAGATTGTCGTAATTGATCGTTGCTATCACGGTTCTGTAGATGAAACTTTTGCAACGCTAGATGCCGCCGGCAATACCGTGGCCCGTGAAGGAAATATCGGTGCACCAGTAGCTTTAGATCAAACTACTCGAGTAGTTGAATTTAACGATATCGCTGGAATGGAAAAAGCTTTAGCGCACGGTGATGTTGCCGCAATTTTGATGGAACCTGCAATGACTAACGTTGGAATAGTTTTGCCACAAGCTGGATATTTAGAGGCAGTTCAAGAGCTTGCTAAAAAGTACGGCACGATTTTAATTATCGATGAAACACACACAATCTCAGTTGGTCCTGGTGGAATGACTGCCGACCGCGGATTAAAACCAGATTTCTTAACAATAGGTAAAGCTATCGCCGGCGGAATTCCAACGGGAACTTTTGGCATGACTCATAAAATCGCCGATGACATCAAACGATTAGTGGAGTTAGAAATTATTGACACTGGTGGAATTGGTGGAACTTTAGCCGGTAACGCTTTATCCCTTGCCTCAATGCGCGCAACATTGACCCAAGTTTTAACCCAAGAGAACTTTGATCGCATGATTGATTTGGGTACACGTTGGTCAGATGGCGTTGATTCTGCAATTAAAGAGTTTGACCTGCCATGGACATGCAATCGTTTAGGTGCACGAGGTGAATATATGTTTGGCAAAACTGCGCCAATAACTGGGGCAGATGCAAACAACGCAGGAGATTTTGAACTCGAGCAGTACATTCATCTGCGCATGCTCAACGATGGTTTCTTAATCACGCCATTCCACAACATGGCGCTGATGTGTCCTGACACCACAGCCGCTGATGTTGATGCGCATACGCATGCATTTAGGACTATGTGCGCCGAACTCGTGCAGTGATAGCCTGCTCCGCATGACTTACGACGTTAATAAAATCCGATCCCACTTTCCTTCACTTAATACAGGCCTTGCCTATTTCGATGGTCCTGGTGGCAGCCAAGTGCCAGACGTCGTTGGCGCAGCAATTGCAACAGCTATCACGAAGCCAATTTCTAACCGAAATGTAAATACTGAATCTGAAAAAAACGCTGAAGAATATGTTCTGGGCTTTCGTGCAGCCGTAGGTGATTTAATCGATGTAGATCCGCGCGGCGTAGTTTATGGCCGTTCATGGACCCAACTTTCTTACGATTTCTCTCGCACCTTGGCTAAGAACTGGGGACCTGGCGATGAAATCGTTGTGAGCCGCCTGGATCATGATTCAAATATTCGTCCGTGGATTCAAGCTGCCGAAGCCGTTGGTGCAACCGTGCGTTGGGCAGAATTTGATGTTGAAACTTCCGAACTCTCTGTTGCTGCAGTTGAATCAGTTTTATCAACTAAAACAAAGTTAGTTGCAATTACTGGTGCGGGAAACACAATTGGTACGCGTCCAGACTTAAAAGCAATTGGCGTCGCCGTACACAAAGTTGGTGCGCTGTTCTATGTCGATGGTGTGCACTTGACTCCACATGCAGCAATTAGTGTTAAAGAAATCGGTGCAGATTTCTTTGGATTCTCTTTCTACAAATTAATGGGTCCACACTGTGCCGCTTTGGCGGCATCGCCAGCTTTGCTTGAAACTTTAAATAATGACAAATTATTACCTGCTACAAATGTTGTGCCAGAACGATTTGAATTTGGAACTTTGCCCTACGAGCTCATGGCAGGGTGCATCGCGGCAGTTGATTTCATTGCAGATATGGCGCCAGGTAATGCAACAACTCGTCGCGAAAAAATCGTTAACTCAATGAATGCATTAGAAAAATATGAAGATGAGCTTTTGGAATATCTTGAAAGTAGCGTTAAGGCGCTGCCAGGTGTGGTTTTATATGGCCATGCCAAGCACCGCACGCCAACGATCTATTTTTCATTTGCCGGACATGACAGCGTTGGCATTTATAAAGCAATGGCGTTAAAAAGCGTCACACTTCCAGCCTCTAACTTTTACGCCCTAGAAGTTTCCCGCAAACTTGGTCTAGGCGATGCCGGCGCATTGCGGGCAGGCCTTGCCCCTTATTCGACTAAAGCCGATGTGGATCGCTTAATTGCGGGCTTAAAAGAGATCATTTCTTAAGTTTTCACAAAAAACTCACATGTAAGCCAGAGCCCAGTCACAAAGGGCGGTTCTACCTTTGGCCTATCCGCAAATGATTGTGGAAGACGAGAGGTAATTTCGTGATTACATTTAAAAGAAGTATTGCAGTAGCAACTGCTGCTGGAATCTTTGCACTTGCGGGTATTTCCGGAGCACAAGCTGCCGAAGCTACGTCACCAACAGTTACTAAAACTGTTTTGACGCCAGAACAAAAGGCGGCGTTCCAAGCTGCCAGGGCAGCCTTTAAAACTGCACAGACCGCTTTTCGGGCAGCACATGCAGCCCGTGTCGCGGCCGTTGCAGCATCACAACCAGCGATTGCATCTGCAAGAGCCGTTCGTGATGCAGCTGTAGCTGCTGCAACAACTCCACAAGCTAAGAAAGCAGCGCGTGATGCTTTTAAGGCAACTGTTGCCACAATTAGAGCGACCTACCCTGCAAAACCGGTACGACCTGTAAAACCAGTTCGACCTTAATAAGCGGAGAAAAAAAGGAGCCAGTTCCCCTGGCTCCTTTTTTCTTTCTAGTTAAAACCTAGCGATTGATACAGCTTTAATCCTTTTTCATTATCAGCATCTACGTACAACATCGCATGCTTTAAATCCTTTGAAACAAAGTAATTAATAGCTTGAACAGATAATGCTCGAGCAATTCCTTTGCCATGATGCTCAGGGGCAGTACCGACTACATAGAGTTCACCAACTGGATCTTGGTTAACTAAATCTTGATGAATCTTGGTCCAAACAAATCCTTGGATAACACCTGATTCTGTTGCTAAAAAGAAACCCGCAGAATCAAACCATGGTTCAGAAATACGGTTATCAAGATCGGCCATGACCCAGTTTCCTTGATCAGGGTGGTGGGCAAAGATGCGGTTATTTAAATCCAGCCACTGTTGTTTGTGAACTGCGATATCAAAGTTTTCAATTGTGTAGTCGTGTGCTGCTTGTGGCAGCGATTGGGTATTTAAATCTCGGTGGAGTTTAAGAATATGACGCATGGCTTATGCATCGACAGTGAAGCGATATCCCACGTTTCGAACGGTGCCGATAATTGCTTCGAACTCAGGGCCAAGTTTGGATCGCAGACGACGAATATGTACATCAACTGTGCGCGTTCCACCGAAATAGTCATAGCCCCAGATTTCCTGAAGCAACTGTGCGCGTGTAAAAACACGGCCAGGGTGTTGAGCTAAATACTTAAGAAGTTCAAACTCTTTAAAAGTTAAATCGAGAACTTCTCCCTTTAAGCGTGCGGTGTACGTAGATTCATCAATTGCTACATCACCACTTCGGATTTCTCCATTGTGTGGATCTCCTTCAAGTGCTGCTGCAGCTTGCTTTCCTAAAACAATTCGGATGCGGGCATCAACTTCTGCAGGACCTGCAGTATCAAGCATGACATCGCTGATTCCCCAATCTGCGTTAAATGCAGATAAACCGCCTTCTGTTGTGATGGCAATAATCGGGCAACCAATTCCAGTTGTTGTGATTAATTTTGTAAGTGATTTCGCTGCAGGCAATTCGCGGCGTGCATCAATTAATAAAACATCAACATCTGGTGCATCAACTAATACAGAAGCTTCAGCGGGCAAAATGCGAACGTTATGCTGAAGCAAACCAAGTGCAGGTAAAACTTCAGCACTAGCACCAAGAACGTTCGTGAGTAGCAGAACCTTGGCCATTGGTACAGACTACCCTCGTGAAATCAATGCTTCCAATCGTGGTTGTGCTTGCCCTGGCAAGCGCATACGGCTTTTGGTTAAAGCGTACTCGGGGCAATGTAAAGGCGAAAAATGTGAGCGCCTTGATTACCGCTGAAAAGATTGGCGGACCGCTGGGTTCGCGGGCCACCCTGGTGCAGTTCTCAACGGCGTTTTGTACTCCATGCCGAGCAACCCGAGCCCTACTGACAAATATTGTGCAAGATCTTGCCGATGTTGTTCACATCGATATTGATGCCGAAGATCAGTTAGAACTTGTCCGCGAATTAAATATTTTAAGCACACCAACAACTTTAATTTTAGATTCCAATGGTCAAGAAGTTGGTCGCGCAGTTGGTGCACCAAAGCGCGACCAAGTTTTAAAAGCTCTTGCTGCTATTGATTAGTTTGTGCAAGTTACTCGCAACTCGCATTATTAATTCAACTTCTTTACGATTCAACAATGTCAATAACTACAAGTACAAAAACAGATGTACAACTAATTGATGCACGTGGCCCACGATTTGGCGCAGTGATTACAACGGCAGTTCTAGCGACCGCCTTAGCAACTTCTAACCTTTGGGTAATAGTTGCGCAGGCAATTGTTTTTGCAATCGGCGCTTTTCGTGGTCCACAGTTCACACCATATGCAGCAATTTTTCGCACCATTGTTAAACCACGTTTAAAAAGCGCGGTAATTAGCGAGGATGTTCGGCCTCCTCAATTTGCCCAAAGCGTTGGACTCCTTTTTGCAATTGTTGCAATTGTCGGATCTTTAACAGGTATCAATGCGCTCTTCGTCATTGCCACCTCATTTGCCTTAGCTGCCGCCTTTTTAAACGCGGCTTTTAACTTCTGCTTAGGCTGTGAAATGTATTTACTGCTTTTGCGTCTAAGATAAGCACATGGCCGATAAGCATGAACTCCGCGATAAAGGTTTACGCCTTACACCACAGCGTGAACTTGTACTTGCAGCTGTCCGCGAACTAGGACACTCAACTCCTGAAGAAGTCGCTGAAAAAGTTCGCTTGACGCATCCTGGAATAAATCTTTCAACGGTTTATCGCAATCTAGAAACTCTTGAAAACGTTGGTTTAGTTCAACACACTCACCTTGGACATGGCGGCGCTACGTATCATGCAGCCGAAGAACTCACGCACCTGCATTTAGTATGCGGAAAATGCGAAGCTGTTGGTGATGCACCGCTAGATATTGCAGCAACATTTGTGAACGCACTCTCAGATGAATATGGTTTTAAAACCGATGTTTCTCACTTTGCAATTTATGGAACCTGTTCTAACTGTCAATGAG
>CAINSH010000214.1 GCA_903852955.1 uncultured Actinomycetes bacterium
CGCTGCTAAATCACCACCACGAATATTGTGCTCATGGGCATATTCTCCAATGAAGCATGCGTATGAGTCAAGGCATGAGACGGGCATCTCATAATTTGAGCCTAGTCGCAGACTGCCCCTTTAGATGCAGATCCAACAAGCTTTGAATATTTGGCCAAGACCCCGCGGGTGTATTTATGGTCCAGGGGCTTCCAACCGGTTTTTCTTAGTTCGAGCTCTGCTGGATCAACTAACAAATCAAGTGTGCGTTGTGTGATGTCGATGCGGACTAAGTCGCCATCCTTAATAAAAGCAATAGGTCCGCCATCTACTGCTTCAGGTGCAACGTGGCCCACACATAATCCAGTTGATCCACCTGAAAAACGGCCATCGGTTAATAGCAAAGTTGATTTGCCAAGGCCTGCGCCTTTAATTGCGCCGGTAATCATCAACATTTCGCGCATTCCCGGTCCGCCCTTAGGACCTTCGTAGCGAATTACTACAACATCTCCGGCTTGGATTGTTCCATTTTCAAGTGCATCCATTGCAGCTTGCTCACGTTCGAAAACACGTGCTGGTCCTTCAAATGATTCGATTCCAATTCCAGCGGTTTTACAGACCGCGCCATCAGGAGCCAGGGTTCCACCAAGAATAGTGATTCCAACGTCGGTTGAAAGTGGGGTTGATACAGGGTGCAAAACAGATCCATCAGGAAGTGGTGGATTTATATCGGCCAAGTTTTCAGCCATAGTTTTTCCTGTAACAGTCAAAACGTCGCCATGCAAGAAACCTGCATCTAACAAAATCTTTAAAACAACCGGGATTCCACCCACACGATCGACATCGCTCATGACGAATTTTCCAAAAGGCTTGAGATCTCCGAGCAATGGGACTTTTGATCCAATTCGGTTGAAATCTTCAAGGGTTAGATCAACGTCTGCTTCATGTGCAATTGCCAGTAAGTGCAATATGGCGTTAGTCGATCCACCTAGCGCCATAACTGTGGTGATTGCATTTTCAAAAGCTTTTTTAGTCAAAATATCGCGAGTAGTTATTCCTAAGCGAATTAAATTAACAACCGCTTCGCCAGACTTAACAGAAAAAGCATCACGTCGGCGATCAACAGCTGGAGGTGCGGCAGATCCAGGAAGGGAAAGACCAAGGGCTTCACCAACTGCGGCCATTGTGTTTGCTGTGTACATGCCTCCGCATGCACCTTCACCTGGACAGATTGCTCGTTCAATTTGATCAACGCGCTCTTGGGAAATCAATCCACGTGCACATGCACCAACAGCTTCAAAGGCATCAATGATTGTGACATCTTTTCCATCAACCTGACCTGGAAGAGTTGAACCGGCATAGACAAATACAGATGCAACGTCGATGCGTGCTGCAGCCATCATCATTCCCGGAAGTGATTTATCACAACCAGCAAAAGTCACCATGCCATCTAGACGTTCAGCCTGCATAACAGTTTCAACTGAATCGGCAATTACTTCTCTAGAGACGAGCGAGAAGTGCATACCTTCGTGGCCCATTGAAATTCCATCAGAGACAGAAATAGTTCCGAACTGCATTGGAAAACCACCAGCATCTATTACTCCTTGGCGAGAAGCTTTCGCTAAACGATCAAGTGAAAGATTGCACGGTGTAATTTCATTCCACGAAGAAACGATTCCAATTTGTGGTTTTACCCAATCTTCGTCGCCCATTCCAACTGCGCGTAACATTCCACGGGCCGGTGCTCGCTCTAAACCATCAGTAACTAGTCCAGAGCGCGGTTTCATAGTCGACATGAGAGAATTCTACCCTCTTGCTAACAAATCATTGAATCAGAAATTGGAGCTTTTGCGTGCCACAGTCAAATAAGTCCGAAATAACCACCCCCGAAGGCCTAGATCCAACTAGATGGCGAACTCTTTTCGTTGTCGCGATTTCACAGTTGATGATTGTTCTTGATAGCTCAATTATGAATATTGCGATTCCAAGTGCAAAGCTCGATCTTGGAATCTCTGATGCGAATCAACAATGGGTTATCACTGCATACACATTAGCTTTTGGCTCATTGTTACTTCTTGGTGGGCGAATTGGCGACTACATGGGACGCAAAAAAATCTTCCTAATTGGTTTGATTGGTTTTGCTGCGGCATCAGCACTTGGTGGAATTGCAACTACACAGGGAATGCTTTTCGGTGCGCGTGCACTTCAAGGCGTTTTTGGTGCTTTGCTTGCACCCGCCGCCCTTGCAATCATCTCTGTAACTTTCACTGTCCCGGCTGAGCGCGCTAAAGCATTTGGTGTTATTGGGGCAATCTCAGGAGGCGGCGCAGCAATTGGCTTAATCCTGGGTGGAACGCTTACTGAGTTTTTCTCTTGGCGCTGGTGCTTGGGAGTAAATACACCGATTGCAATTATCGCCGCAATATTGGCTATTCGCTTTGTGCATGAATCTAAGGCACAGGGAGATAACACATATGACATTCCTGGTGTGCTAACTGCAACTGCAGGTTTGTTCTCGCTCACTTATGGTTTTAACCAAGCTGCTACAAATGGCTGGTCTGATTCTCATACCATCGCATTTCTAGTTGGCGCAGTTGTATTGCTTGCGCTATTTATTGCGATAGAAAAGCGGGTAGAAAATCCACTGATGCCACTTCGCGTCGTAACAGAACGCAACCGTGGTGGTTCGTACTTAGGTTCACTTGTAGTTGGAGCAGGACTTTTCTCTATGTTCCTATTTCTAGGTTTATATCTGCAGGTAATTCTTGGTTACAGTCCACTTAAATCTGGTTTTGCTTTCTTGCCATTTACTGCGGGAATTATTGTTTTTGCTGGAATCGCATCAACGCTTTTGCCAAAGTTTGGCCCACGACCACTCATGGTTCCTGGTTTAATCGCGGCAAGTGTTGGATTATTAATGCTTTCTCGAATCACACCAGAAACTTCATATCTGACACATGTAATGCCATCTCTTTTGATCATGTCTAGTGGAATGGCCCTTGTCTTTATCCCTCTAACTTCTACTTCACTTCATGCCGTTTCCCACCATGACACAGGTGTAGCAAGTGCGATGGTTAATACAAGTCAGCAAATTGGTGGTTCTCTAGGTACAGCGCTTCTAAATACAGTGGCAGCCACGGCAACGGCTACTTATGCAACTGCGCACACAGAGTTGGGAAAAATGGTCCAGCCTTTTGCGATGACACATGGTTTCACAGTTGCATTTAAATTTAGTGCTGGTTTGTTATTTGTTGGTGCAATTGTTCTATTCTTCTTTATCAATATTGGAAAAGAAGCGTTAGTTGAAACTGAAAGCGTGATTGCTCACTAATCTAGTTTGAACTTTGACCGAGGTGGCCAAGTAGAAGCTCACGTACGCGAGCAGCATCTGCTTGGCCCTTTGTTTCTTTCATAACCGCGCCAATCAAGGCTCCTGCTGCAGGAATATGCCCGTCACGAACTTTTTGCGCAGTTTCTGGTTGAGCAGCGCATGCGCTTTCAATTGCAGCCATGAGGGCAGAATCATCACTAACAACTTTAATTCCACGTGATGCAATAACTTGTGCTGGCTTTCCTTCACCGGCAATTACACCTTCAACAACTTGACGCGCTAATTTGTCAGTTAACTCACCTGAATTAACTAAAGCAACAATTTCAGCAACATCTGATGCATTGATTGCCAAATCCTTAATTGCTAACTCTTTTTCATTTGCTATGCGCGAGATTTCACCTAGCCACCAGCCGCGTGCTTTAGCTGGATCTGCGCCAAGGGCCACAGTGGCTTCAACAACATCTAAAACATCGGCGTTAATCATCGCTGACATTTCTTTATCAGGAACTGACCACTGCTCTTGCAAACGTTTGCGATGAATTGAAGGGCGCTCAGGCAATGCCGCGCGCAGTTGTTCAATCCAAGCAGCATCTGGTGCTACCGGAACAAGATCTGGTTCAGGGAAATAGCGATAATCTTCGGCCTGCTCTTTTGAGCGGCCAGAGCGGGTTAACCCGGTGTCTTCTTGGAAGTGACGCGTTTCTTGAACTACTCGCTCACCATTATTGAGTAATTCAGCATGACGAATCATTTCGCCGCGAATTGCGCGCTCTACTGAACGAAGCGAGTTTACATTTTTAGTCTCTGATCGAGTTCCAAGAACTTCGGCTCCGATTAAACGCAATGAAACATTTGCATCACAGCGAAGTGAACCTTGCTCCATCTTTACATCGCTAACGCCTAAAGAGCGCAAAATATCGCGAAGCTCTGCCACGTATGCACGAGCAACTTCAGGGGCATATTTTCCAGTGCCGGGAACAATCTTGGTAACAATTTCAACTAGTGGAATTCCTGCGCGGTTGTAATCGAGCAAAGAATATTCAGCGCCGTGAATACGACCAGTCGCACCGCCTACGTGCAATGACTTACCGGTGTCTTCTTCCATGTGCACGCGCTCAACTTCAATGCGGAAAGTTTTTGGGCCTTCATCAGTTTCAATTTCAACATCAACGTAACCATTGACGCAGATTGGCTCGTCATACTGTGAAATTTGGAAGTTTTTAGGCATATCTGGATAGAAGTAATTCTTTCGAGCAAAGCGACTAAACGGTGCAATCGAACAGTTAAGTGCCAAGCCAATTTTGATCGTTGATTCAATAGCTTTTTCATTAACGGTTGGCAGTGCACCTGGCAAAGCTAAGCAAACTGGGCAGGTTTGTGTATTTGGTTCTGCGCCAAAAATAGTTGAACAGCCACAAAACATCTTTGAATTTGTATTAAGTTCGACGTGAACTTCAAGACCAAGGACTGGTTCATACTTTGCAACTACGTCGTCATACGTCAGGCTCATTTGCTACCTGCTAACGCTGGAATGGTTGAAAGTAATGGTGCGCCCCACTTAGAAAGCAAGGATGCTTCAAGTGATGCCCCAACTGAGTACATTCGCTCATCCTTCATAACCGGCGCCATGATTTGGAAACCAACTGGGAGTCCGTCTTCATCGGCAACACCTGAAGGTAATGACATTCCACCAATACCAGCCATATTTACAGGAATAGTGGCGATGTCATTGAGGTACATAGCCAGAGGATCATCAGCTTTTTCACCGATTTTAAAAGCAGTAGTTGGACATGTTGGAGACACCAATACATCTGCAATTTCAAATGCTTTATTAAAATCCTGAGTAATCAAAGTGCGAACTTTTTGCGCGCTGCCGTAATAAGCATCGTAATATCCAGATGAAAGTGCGTAGGTTCCCAAGATGATGCGGCGCTTTACTTCGCGACCAAAACCAACTTCGCGAGTTAAATTCATAACTGATTCGGCTGATGCGCCTTCAACATCGCCTACACGTAGTCCATAACGCATCGCATCAAAGCGGGCTAAATTTGATGAGCACTCAGATGGTGCAATTAAGTAATAAGCAGCTAAGGCATACTCAAAGTTTGGGGCAGATACTTCAACAATTTCAGCGCCAGCTGCAGCAAGAAGTTCTAGTGATTCTTCAAAGCGCTTACGTACTCCGGGTTGATAGCCATCGCCATTGAGTTCTTTAACGACGCCAATCTTCATGCCTTTTACATTGCCAGCTTTAGCTGCAGCAACAACGGCAGGTACCGGTGCGTTAATAGATGTTGAATCTTTTGGATCATGTCCTGCAATTGCCTCATGTAATAAGGCAGCATCTAATACTGTGCGCGCACATGGGCCAGCTTGATCAAGAGATGATGAGAAGGCGACTAAACCGAATCTAGAAACTCCACCGTAGGTTGGCTTTACTCCTACAGTTCCGGTAACGGCTGCGGGTTGGCGAATGGATCCACCAGTATCGGTTCCAATTGCAAGAGGTGCTTCGAAAGCTGCAAGTGCTGCTGCAGATCCTCCCCCTGAACCGCCTGGAATGCGGGATAAATCCCATGGGTTATGGGTAGGTCCGTATGCAGAGTTTTCTGTCGATGAACCCATCGCGAACTCATCCATATTTGTTTTACCCAAAATAACAATGTCGTTCTTCTTTAAATTCGCAACAACCGTTGAGTCATACGGCGGACGCCAACCTTCAAGAATCTTTGAACCACATGTAGTCGGAATGCCTTTTTGTGTCATCACATCTTTGAGTGCCAATGGAACACCAGCGAGAGGTGAGAGTTTGTCGCCATTTTTGCGTTTTAGATCAACGGCTGCAGCTTGTGCTAACGCACCTTCAGTGTCTATATGTAAGAACGCATGAACTTGTTTATCAACTGCTGCAATTTGATCTAGATGTGCCTGTGTTAACTGTACGGATGTAACGTCACCGCTAGCTAACTTGCTAGCCATTTCTGAAGCTGAGTTGCGAATCATTCTTCACCCAAAATCTGTGGAACACGAAAACGTTGCTCCTCTTGAGCAGGTGCACCCGAGAGTGCATCTTGTGGGGAAAGCGAAGGAATCACCACATCTGGGCGGAAAACATTTCGCAGTGGAAGCGGGTGTGAAGTAGCGGCAACATCTTCGCCAGCAACTTCTTGCACGCGAGCAACGGCATCCAAAATAACCGTGAATTCGTTGGAGAGTGCGACTAACTCTTCATCACTCATTTCAATGCGGGCAAGGCCAGCAAGCTTTGCAACATCATCACGAGACAGGCTGGTCATGGGCGAGAGTCTAATTAATTTCGCGCTTAACTGCGAATTTGGCCATTTCCAGTAACAATCCAGGTCGTTGTCGTCATTGCTTCAAGACCCATTGGCCCACGGGCATGGAGTTTTTGATTAGAGATTCCAATTTCTGCGCCAAAGCCCATCTGTTCGCCATCAGTAAATCGTGTCGATGTGTTGACCATTACTGCGGCGCAATCGCTCAGTGCAATAAATCGTGCAGCATTGGCCTTATTTTCAGTAACGATTGCCTCGGTGTGCTGAGTTCCATACTTGGCAATGTGCGCACTAGCTGCATCAACGTCATCAACAATTGCAACATTCATCTCTAACGTTCCGTACTCGGTGCACCAATTTTCTTCGGTTGCTTGAACAATTGGAATTGATCCCGCCAAAGCTATTACCTGTGAGTCACCGTGAAGTACAACTCCTGCGTCATGTAATGCCTTTAATGCAATGGGTACAAAATCATGAGCAACTGCTTTGTGAATCAAAAGGGTTTCTGCGGCATTGCACACACTTGGGCGTTGTACTTTTGAGTTAATAATTATTGGAACTGCTTTGGCAAGGTCGGCGAACTCGTCGATATATACATGACAGACGCCTGCCCCAGTTTCGATTGTTGGAACAGTTGATTCATCAACCACCATTCGAATAAGGGAAGCGCTTCCGCGCGGAATCACTAAATCGACCTTACCGCGGGCATGAAGCAAAGCTTTTACTGTTTCACGATCATCAGAGGGCACTAGTTGAATTACATCTGGAGATATCGAAGTACTAGCTAGTGCATCTCGCATTACGGTTACAAGAATTTGATTACTAGAAGCAGCACTAGAAGAACCGCGCAAGAGCGCAGCATTTCCTGACATCAATAAAATCACTGCAGCATCTACGGTTACATTTGGACGTGCTTCATAGACCATTCCGATTACGCCAAATGGCACTGTGATTTGTTGTAAATCAATTCCATTTGGCAGCGTTGATTGACGAAGAGTTATGCCAAGTGGATCTGGCAACGCACTAACTTGGCGCGCACCATTTGCAATTCCTACGATGCGTGCTGGAGTGAGTAGTAAACGATCTAATAGCGAAGCATTGATTCCGGCAGCTCGGCCGCGCACCATATCTTCCTCATTTGCAGCAAGGATTTCCGAGCTTCTTGCCTCGATAGCGTCTGCAATTGCAATTAAAGCAGCACTACGTTCAGCGCCAGTGGCGACGCTTAAAGTGCGAGCAGCCGTCCGGGCAACTTCGGCTAATCCATGAACGATTTGTGTTGCACTCATGGAGTAAAGCCTACTGGGGGTTAGGCTCATGCCGTGATCAAATTAATCCGCCGAACTCTCATTTTCCTCCTAGTTGCATATGTGGCTCTATTTGGGCTGACTAAAGCGATTCGGTATCCCGAACCCATAGCAACAATTAAATTGGGATTGGCTCCCGCATCCAAGACTCCCGAGCTAATGCCTTTTCATTACATAGTTGCCGCACCATCAACATTTGCGCCATGGGTAAGTGGAAAGGCAGAAACTTTTGATCAAGTAACTTGGAATGGCAAAAAACAGAGTTTCGACGTATTCCTAAAAGAGACAAATACCAATGCATTCCTTGTTATTAGAGGCGGCAAAATCACATACGAGCAATATTGGAACGGGAAAACTAAATCAACTGTATTGCCATCTTATTCAGTTGCCAAAACAATGACTTCAATTTTAATTGGACAGCTCATTGATGAAGGTAAGATCAAAGAAAGCGATACTTTTGTAAGCATTCTTCCTGAATTTAAAGCCGATTCATCTTTTGACAAAGTTACTATCAAGAATTTACTGGACATGAATTCAGGAATTAGCGTTTCAGACAACTATCCAACTGGTCCATCTGGCTGGGGTGTTGCAATCGCACAGATGTATGCAACTACCGATATGAACTGGTTCTTGATGCATAACCGCAAAATGAGAGAAGAGCCAGGAACATTTCCTGAGTACCGAAGCGTCAATACCCAGATGCTAGGAATGATTGTTCAGAAAGTTACTGGTAGATCTCTTGCTGAAGAGTTTACAGATCGAGTTTGGCAAAAAATTGGTGCAGATTACGATGCAACATGGAATGTTGATAATGCACAAGGTCACGAAAAAGCTTTTTGCTGTTTCAATGCCACCGCGCGTGACTATGCACGTGTTGGGCAAGCATTGATGAGTGGTGATCCAAAGATTGCAAGTACTTCATGGAAAGCACGACTTTCAACGCCTGCAGTGACTCTAGATTATGGTTGGGGTTATGGCGCACAAATGTGGCATCCATATCCTGGCGTGAATTTGATGTTAGGTCTGCATGGTCAATATATCTACCAAGATCCTTTGCATGACACTGTGATTGTCAAACTTTCAGATATGCCGACAAGTTCTGATGGAATCAGTTCAAAGGTAGCTGCAGTTTTGCGCGAAATTTCAGAGCAAAACTAAATCGTCACGGTGAACTAGTTCGCGTTCGTACTCTGCGCCCATTTCTGCTGCAAGTTCTTTAGTTGATCGACCCAGCATCTTTGGCAAATCATCTGAATCAAATGCGACTAGTCCGCGTGCAATAACGGTTCCATCTGGACCAACGAGTTCAATTGCATCACCAGCAATGAATTCACCCTCAACGGCAGTGACTCCTGCAGGCAATAAAGAAACTCCGCGTTCGAGGATTGCCTTAACTGCTCCAGCATCAAGAATTAACTTGCCATGTGGTTTTGTGGCATGCGCCAACCACAAAAGCCGTGAAGTCGTTTTGCTTTCTTGGGCATGAAAATTAGTTCCAAAATCTTGGCCAGAAAGAGTTTTATCCAAATCTTGAAGTGAAGTTAATAGCATTGGAATTCCTGCTGAAGTTGCGATGCGGGCAGCTTCAACTTTTGTCACCATTCCCCCGCTACCAACACCGGCCGAACCAGCGCCGCCAAGTGTTATGCCTTCGATATCTGCAATAGTTGCAACTTCATGAATTCGCTTTGCACCAGGTTGAGTTGGTGGTGCATCATATAAAGCATCAATATCTGAAACTAAAACTAATAAATCAGCACTAATTAGCAATGCAACTAAAGCTGCTAAACGATCGTTATCACCGAAACGAATTTCACGAGTTCCAACGGTGTCATTTTCATTGATGATTGGCACGACGCCAAGTTGGAGCAAGCGATATAACGTGCGTTGCGCATTTTGGTAATGCGAACGGCGCACAACATCTTCGGTAGTAAGCAAAACCTGTGAAGCAGTGATTGCATGACGATTAAAACTTTGGGTGTACTGAGCAACGAGAAGACCTTGTCCAACTGATGCCGCGGCTTGCTGCGTAGCTAAGTCCTTTGGTCTAGTAGTTAAACCAAGTGGTGCTAATCCGGCCGCAATTGCGCCAGATGAAACGACAACAACTTCAGCACCACGTGCTCTGCATGCTGCAACTACATCTACGAGTTTGTCTACGGCTGCTGCATCTAATGCAGATCCTGCAGTGCCAGTAAGACTAGATGAGCCAATCTTGATGACGATGCGCTTTGCAGAAGAGATCTGTGCTCGGCTCACTTGTCATCTCCATCCTCTGTATTTTCAACTATCGGTGCTGAAAGCCTAGGCGTGTGAGGGTCAACTACGTTGTATTCCCACTGCTTTGCGATTTCATCATCACTTAAAACATCATCAACACGTTCGGTTTGTTGCCATGTGGATTCAAGACGTGAGTCTTCTCCGCGGCGATGTAAATGTCCGGCTAACTGTTCGGCGCCAGCTTCAATTGTTGGTTCCCAATCAAATACAACTTGCGTTTCGCCATCTCCAATTCGCACTTCGCTGCCTGCAACTGCGCCTTGTTTGAATAGTTCTTTTTCAACGCCAAGCTGGGCAAGGCGATCTGCCAAGTAACCAATTGCTTCTGCATTTTTGAAGTTAGTCTGTCGAACCCAACGCTCAACTTTCTTTCCGCGCACATTAAATGAACCATCGGCATTTGCCTTGACTGCAAAGCCAGAGTCATCAACTGCAACTGGGCGCAAAATAATTCGTGTTCGTACTTCAGCAGCTGCGGCAGCACGATCCTTTTGAATCAAACGCGCCATTGAATAAGTCAGATCTTGTAAACCTGCGCGAGATGCAGCAGATACTTGATAGACCTCGTAACCGCGTTCACGTAGTTCATCCTCGACCATATCTGCCATCGCTTTACCATCAGGCAGATCTGTTTTATTAAGCGCAATGATTCGCACGCGATCTTCTAGACCGCCATAAATCGCAAGTTCATTTTCAATAATTTCAAGATCTTGAACTGGATTTCGATCTGTTTCAAGCGTTCCGCAATCCAAAACATGAACTAGTGCAACGCAACGTTCAACATGGCGTAAAAACTCAAGGCCTAAACCTTTTCCTTGGCTTGCACCTGGGATTAATCCAGGAACATCGGCGACAGTAAATCGCGTTTCACCTGCTTGGACTACGCCAAGATTTGGAACCAACGTTGTAAATGGATAATCAGCAATCTTTGGACGCGCCGCAGAAATAGCTGCAATCAAAGAAGATTTTCCGGCACTTGGATAACCAACCAAAGCGATATCTGCAACAGATTTAAGTTCAAGGAAAAGTGTGCGCTCTTCACCTGGTTCACCAAGTAATGCAAAG
>CAINSH010000215.1 GCA_903852955.1 uncultured Actinomycetes bacterium
CGAAGCTCAAAACCATCATAAGTTTGAAGGACTTTAAATTCTTGCCGCTCAGTCATAACTCGAGCCTACCCTTTCAATGCACCAAAACAACCTCGATATGTCATTAATTAGCTCATTTGCCTGAAGGTTTAGCGCTTTCCAATTGCATCTCTTTAAATCTCAACAACGTGAACTTAGCTTGATTGCTGATCGTTTCATCTGTCGATTTTGAAGCTTCGGTCAAAGGTAAAACAATGCATTCCCCTAGAGCGGAAAGAAATCTTGTTAACCCAAATTGAGTATCTGAATCTCCTCTACCCAATTGTGTGATCAATTTCTTAACAAGATCTGGCTTCTGATCATCGGGAACTAAAACTGAGGCTACGCGCCAGGCAGTTGCTGCCATGAAATCATCTGAATCAAAAAGCATTTCATCGGTGATTAATCGGTAGTTCGCCTTATCCCCGATTTTTGAAAGCGTATGAATTGCTTGACTCTTAGCTTGATTATTCGATGATTGCAGTTCAGTTTCTAAGTGCTTAACTACCTTTGAAACGTCATTTCTCATTAACGCCCATGACAAGGTATCTCTGACAAAGAAGTCTGGCTCTATGGCACATTGCGAAATTAGAATTTCGATAAATTCATCTTCCGGATAAGTTCCAGCCGCAAGAGCCGCCTTTAGCCGCACAGACTGATCAGGCGAATCCAGTAGAGCGCGAAGCGTGGGCACGAGGTAAACAATATCTCTTTAAGTTAAAAGAGATTTATTCCGCCAAATTTGAACGGGATAGCTTGGTAGAAAGTCTTATCAGTAGCATTATGGTCATTTGTCACATAAATAATGCACTTGGTATGTATGCAGTCGCCATCTTTAAAGTATTTATCTACCTTGATTGAAAGTTTTCCATTACCTTTCTTTGCACCCATCTTTTGATCTGCTGTCACATTTGAAACCCATAGCTTTGATGCTTTGGCAGGATTACATGCTGCTGGTTCAGTCTTGCCTTTATCAATTCCCATGCATTGAGAGATATAGATTCCATGTTCAGCAGGTAGCCCTGAAACTGTAATAGAAACTAACCCGGTCTTAGTTGAGATTTTGCTTGAATTCAAAACCTTCACTTTTGTATCAGCTTGGGCAGGTACTGTATTTAAGGCTAAAAATGCAACAATTACCGAGGCAACTAACTTTTTCACAATTTCTCCGTTGTTTGATATCTAGTTGAGTAAAGATAAATCCCGCTCACTTCGCTCGCATCTTGAAAATAGTGAGATTCGCCTCAGAAATGCCTAAAAGGGCTGGAGCAATTTGCCCCAGCCCCTTCAGTCTTAATTTATTACTTGCTCTTAAGCGCTTTCCAAGTTACCGGGATAAGCAGTGCTTGAACCACGATTGATGCCATGGTGAATGTATTTGGCGCACCATCTGCGACGTAGCTAGTTACTTGACCGATGGTCCAACCGATAAGTGTGATGAAAAGAAAAGTTAGGGCAGCATCTTGATGTTGCTTGTGCTTTAGTGAATAGAGCGCAAACAAAGCCAACATTAATTCAGCAGCCATGAAGGCTCGCAAATTGGACATGATCACGATACTTAAACCATCTTCGCCTAACGCTGTCTCGGGAGTAACTAAGCCAGCGAAAGCAGTTACAGTCCCAAGGATTCCCATGAAACCTATATAAAAAGTACGGAAATTCATTTACGCATACCTCTTCCTAGTAGATGTCAGAACAAAATAAATTATGACATTTGAGGTTCGGTAGATTGTGGAGCCACGCTTTTACTCAAATTGAACTAAGCGCGCTTAGTCGTTTTGCGGGAAACCTAAGTTAATTCCACCATGGCTTGGGTCTAGCCAGCGGCTGGTAATTACTTTGCCTCGTGTAAAGAAGTGAACACCTTCGGTGCCGTGCGCATGAGAGTCACCAAACAGCGAGTTCTTCCAACCTCCGAATGAGTAATAAGCCATGGGTACCGGGATCGGCACATTGATGCCAACCATGCCAACTTCAACTTCATTTTGGAATCTGCGAGCAGCGCCACCGTCGTTAGTAAAGATGGCGGTGCCATTTCCGTACTCATGGCTGTTAACAAGTGCGAGCGCCTCATCGTAAGTATTAACGCGCAGAATGCTTAAAACTGGACCAAAGATTTCATCGGTATAGACCGACATCTCTGGTGTCACGTTATCGAGCAGAGTTGGCCCCAGAAAGAAGCCATCGCCATCGACCTTTAAATCGCGACCATCTACAACAACGGTTGCGCCAGCTTTGGCGCCTGCTTCAATGTATGAAGCAACTTTGTCACGGTGAACTGCGCTAACAAGTGGTCCCATGTCAGAGCCTTGCGTGCCATCGCCAGTTTTAATATTTGCCATTCGAGATTTAATTCGTGCGACCAGTGCGCTCGCAATTGGTTCAACGGCGACGATTGCTGAAATCGCCATGCAACGTTCACCAGCTGACCCAAAGCCAGCATTAATCGCAGCATCTGCAGCAAGCTCTAAATCAGCATCAGGTAGAACAACCATGTGATTCTTTGCGCCACCCAGTGCTTGTACGCGCTTGCCAGATTTAGTGCCAGTTTCATAGACATAACGCGCGATCGGTGTTGAGCCCACAAATGAGACTGACTTAATTCCTTTGTGTGTAAGAAGTGCGTCAACGACTTCTTTGTCACCGTGAACCACGTTGAACACGCCATCGGGTAGTCCGGCATCTTTCCAAAGCTGGGCCATAAACATCGCAGCACTTGGATCTTTTTCAGATGGCTTAACAACTACGGTATTGCCGCAAGCAATTGCCACTGGGAAGAACCACATTGGCACCATGGCCGGAAAATTAAAGGGCGAAATAATTGCAACTGGGCCAACTGCTTGACGAATTGAATAAACATCAACGCCGGTTGAAACTTCTTCGGAAAATCCACCTTTTAATAGGTGTGGAATTCCGCAAGCAAATTCAACAACTTCCAGGCCACGGGTAACTTCACCTGCGGCATCACTTAAAACTTTTCCATGCTCATCAGTGATTAGCGCAGCGATCTTTTCCTTGTTCTGTTGAACCAATTCGCGGAATGCAAATAAAACTTGGGTCCGCTTAGTTAGCGAACTATGGCGCCATGTCGCAAAGGCAGCGGTTGCGGCATCTACGGCAGAATCAACCGTTGCAGCATTAGCAAAGGCGACAGTTCCGGTAACGCCACCAGTGGCTGGGTTGAAAATCTCCCCGCTACGTTCGGCTTGTTCAGATGTTAAGGCGCCATTAATCCAATGTGTTATCTGCTTCATAGCCGCAATCTACTTCAGGGCGTTAAGATGACGCCAGTTCTTAAACAATCCCAGAGTTAGAGGCGATTTTCATGAGTTCACCAGTTAACGATCCAGCCAAGCAGGCCGCAGTCAGCGCTGCAGACCATAAGTATGTTTTTCATTCATGGTCAGCCCAAGGTGCAATCAGCCCTATACCTGTGGCGAGTGGCTCGGGATCATATTTTTGGGATCATGAAGGTAAGACATATCTAGATTTCTCATCGCAATTAGTTTTTACAAATATCGGCCATCAACATCCCACGGTAATTAAAGCTATTCAAGCCCAAGCCGAGGTAATTGCAACTGTTGCCCCGCAACATGCCAATGAAGCACGCAATGAAGCTGCGCAAAGAATCGTTGAATTAGCTGGTGGCCATTTTGCGAAAGTCTTTTTCACTAACGGCGGCGCCGATGCAATTGAAAATGCAATTCGCATGGCACGTATGCATACTCATAAGCACAAAGTACTTTCGACATATCGTTCCTATCATGGCAACACAGGCGCTGCGATAAATGCAACTGGCGATCCACGCCGTTTGCCTAATGAGTTTGCCTTTGGCCACGTTCACTTCTTTGGTCCATATCTTTATCGCACCGCTTTCTGGGCGCAGAATGAAGAAGAAGAGTGCAAGCGCGCGCTGGAGCATTTGGAACAGACAATTATTTTTGAAGGTGCAAGCACGATTGCTGCAGTATTAATCGAATCGGTACCAGGTACTGCAGGCGTACTGGTTCCACCTAAGGGTTATTACGAAGGCGTACGCGCATTGTGCGATAAGTACAAGATCATGTGGATTGCCGATGAAGTAATGTCAGGATTTGGTCGCACAGGTAAATGGTTTGCCTACCAACATGGCAGCGTGCAGCCAGATCTGATTACTTTTGCTAA
>CAINSH010000216.1 GCA_903852955.1 uncultured Actinomycetes bacterium
CATTGAAGTTAACAAAACCTTCATGCATGACGGTGGTGCCTGATGATAAATATGCGCCAAGGCGAACTCGATCGGCATCTGCAATGCGCACTCCACTTGGAATTACGTAGTCAACCATTCGTGGAAACTTATCGACTGAATAAACAGAAACATGCCCATACTTTGCTTGTAGCCGAGCACGAGTAGCTTCGAATCCATCAACTGCACAGGGGCCAAAAGAAGTCCAGGCAACGTTATTTAGTAACCCGAAGATTCCATCTAGGACAACAGTATGAGGTTTTACTAAACGATGTGAAAGCAAATGTAGACGCAAATAAGCATCGGCAGCATCTTTAGGTGCAGAAGTTGTATCAATTTCGATACTGATAATTTCGCGAACGACATCTCGGACTTCGTCATGTCCGACAAGTGCAGTTATCTCACTTGGGATTGCATCAGTTAATTTAGAAAGCGTTGGCGCTGGGTACCAAACATCAAGAATTTTTCCTTGCGCTACAGTTGCAATTCCGTGGCCAGATGCGATGGTCGTCATGTCCTAAGCCTAACCCCTATCCTTACCCGTATGCGTATCGCGGTCTTTTGCTCGTCGTCACCAACGATTGACCCAAAGTATGTTGACCTTGCCTTTGAACTTGGTGGGGCAATTGCGGCCACGTCTTGGGAACTTGTCACTGGTGGCGGCCATATATCAATGATGGGCGCCGTATCAAGAGGTGCACGTGCTGCAGGAGGCCGAACTATCGGAGTCATTCCCCAGGCGTTAGTTGATATTGAATTTGCTGATCACGATAACGACGAACTACATGTTGTCGAAACTATGGGCGAACGCAAAGCTTTGATAACTGATATAGCTGATGCATTTATTACTCTTCCTGGTGGTGCGGGAACTCTTGAAGAATTCTTTGAAATTTGGGTTGGACGTTATTTAAAATTTCATAACAAACCGGTTGTGATTCTTGATCCATTTGGAATTTATAATCCCTTGCATGAATTAGTTGAACATCTTGAGACTGAAAACTTTATTAAACCAGGAATGCGGGATTTAATTTCTTGGACTACAAATGTCGAACAAGCTTTGGCTGCTTGTAAATAATGAGATCCAATCACATCGCGATTTCTATAGAAATCAAGGCACCGATTCAAAAAGTATGGGATGCACTTGCATACTGGGAAAAACAGGGCGAATGGATGTTGCAAACAAAAGTCTGGGTGACATCAGAGATAACGCAAGGCGTTGGAACGCAGATAAGTGCATTAACAGGAATAGGGCGATTTGGAATTCTTGACACCATGGAAGTTACATCTTGGTTACCGCCGCACACATGCGATGTTGTTCATACTGGAAAAATTATTAAGGGCACGGGCAGATTTCATTTACGCGAGTTAACTCCAACAACAACAGCTTTTGATTGGTCAGAAGAAGTTCTAGCTCCTAGGTTCTTATTCATAGCAATTTGGCCTGCGCTTTACAGTGGTGTGCGCATATCTTTGGCCCGTTTAGCCCGAACGCTCCGCTAGAACGCCCCTTGAAGGATTCGGGCAATAAGAGCAAGTAACCTTGGAACCATGAGCAAAGAGACCACGTTGGCAGAGGTCCTTGCTTCGCTGCCTGAAGAGCAGCGCATTATCTTGACCCTTCATTATCTGCGCTCAATGTCCTCGGCAGAGATTGCCGCTTTACTTACGGTGCCACAACGCTCAGTAGACGCCGTTATTTCTGCGGGCAAAGCCAGATTAAGCGGGCTTTTAGGGATATAGGACCAGTTCGATTTCGCACTCACCCGATAAATACGAGATACTTCCTCTCTTGAACTTCCCACACCTGATCTTTGAAGGAGTCCCCATATGGCAGCCATGAAACCTCGTACCGGTGATGGTCCAATGGAGGTCACGAAGGAAGCTCGCTCTCTTGTTATGCGAATTCCACTTGAAGGTGGCGGAC
>CAINSH010000217.1 GCA_903852955.1 uncultured Actinomycetes bacterium
AGAGAATAAGCCTATGAGTGATTTCCGTTCGGGCTTTGTTGCCATTGTTGGCCGCCCAAACGTTGGAAAATCAACTCTGATCAATGCATTAGTTGGAAGCAAGATTGCAATTACTTCACACCATCCCAATACAACTCGAAGTGCTATTCGTGGAATTGTTCACGGAGATAACTTCCAGGCAGTCCTTGTAGATACTCCAGGGGTACACAAGCCAAAGACTTTGCTCGGACAACGCCTCAATGCAGTAGTTGATCAATCTATGGATTCTGTCGATGTTGTAATTTTATGTATTCCAGCCGATGAAACTTCTGGTGCAGGTGATGTTTTTATTGCTCAAGAAATCGCTAAGCACCCAAAGGCAAAGAAATTTGCGGTAATTACTAAAACTGATTTACTGTCAAAAGAAAAGCTTGCACTTCGCTTAACCGGGATCATGGATTTGGCACAAGGATTTACTTGGGACGAAATTATTCCGGTGTCAGCTGCAATTCATGATCAAATCGAACTTTTGAATAAGTTAATTGGTGATAATTTGCCAGCGGGTCCGCAGTATTACCCAGAAGGCACCACGAGTGATCAAGCAATCGAACAGTTAATCTGTGAATTTATCCGCGAAGCTGCACTACAAGATGTGCGTGAAGAGTTGCCACACTCCATCGTTGTAACTATCGATGAATTCGGCGAGCGTGAAGAAAAAGGTTCACGCCCTTTTTATGATGTGCATGCAACTATTCACGTGGAGCGTGACACGCAGCGAGCAATTTTATTAGGTCATCAAGGTATGCGCCTAAAAGAAATAGGTATTCGAGCACGCGCTGATATCGAACGCGCATTGGTTGCCAAGATTTTCTTAGGCTTACATATTAAAGTTTCAAAAGAGTGGCAACGTGATGCCCGAATGCTCGATAAGTTAGGTTTTGAAGAGCGCCGTTAAACCGCTGATTTTCGGCTAGCCAAGTAAGAACCTAGAACCACCATAGGTAAACCAACGATAATTCCTAAAGTTATAGGTTCACCTAAAATAATAATTCCAAGTACAACTGCAACGGCAGTGTTTACATACGTAGTTAGAGAACCTCTGGCCGGGCCGATTTCTACGATAACGATAAAGAAGAGCATAAAAGCGATTGCGGTACTAAAGACTCCAAGGGCAATTAGCGCTGCGATTGCATTTACTGAAACGGGATTAGTTGGCCACATTGCAATAGCAATAGGTGTATAAATCATCGAAGTAATTGCCATTGCCACGCCGTTAATTGCAATTCCATCAACGCCTGGCAGGTTTGCTGTAATCATTAAGACTGCATATGCATACAAAATTGAGGCAAGAATTACCATGGCAATTGCTTTTGGATTGCTACTACCTGTAATTGATTCGATTCCAACTAGTGCAACAATGCCAACGAATCCAACAACGAGACCAAAGATTCGCTTAGGTTGCCAAACTGAATGATCCCCGCGTAGCGAAGAGAAAATCGTTGAAAAGATTGGAACCGTTGCAACTAATAAACCCGCTAATCCCGAAGTAATCTCTTTTTCAGCATTGGTGATCAGAATCCAGGGACCAACCATTTCAAGAACTGCGTAAGGTGCAACATATCTAATGCCTTTGATTGCATCCTTAAAAGTATTTTTTCGAATAGCAATGGGAATCAATATTGCTGCACCAATTAATGTACGACCGGCAACGATCAGGGGAGGGGGAATATCAGCAACAGCAACCTTCATTAGTAGGTATGGAATTCCCCATAAAAAGCCGACTATGCCAAAGTGGATCCAGGATTTACGCGTCATTTAAGCAATCACGCGTCGATACAAAGCAACGGTTGCAGCAGCAACTGCGTCCCATCCAAATTCGGTCATGGCGCGTACTCTGCCAGCAGAACCATAGGCAGCGAGTAATTCTGGTTGTGACATTAAACGCGTAATTGATTCAGTGAGCGCGTTTTCAAATTTGGCAGCATCTTCGGTGTAATCAACTAACTCACCGGTTTGTTTGTCGGCAATAACCTCAGGGATACCACCAACTCGAGAACCAAGGACGGCTGTTTCACAGCCCATTGCCTCTAAGTTAACGATTCCAAGGGGTTCATAAACTGATGGACAGATGAACAAATCTGCCGCAGTTAACATCGCGGTTAATTCATCGTGGGCCAACATGTCCTTAATCCACCAAATATTTGATCGGGTCTTTTGAAGTTCGGCGATTAAATCAGCTACCTCTTTGCCAATACCTTCTTCGTCAGGACTACCGGCGGCAAGTACTAGTCCATATTCAGCGGGTACTTGTTTCCAAGCACGCAAAAGATGTGCCAAACCTTTTTGGCGAGTAATTCGCCCAACAAATATTGCATATCGACCAGTGACGCCATATTTAACCGGCACTGCTGCGTCGTGATTTGGAGCAAACTTTGAAGTATCAACACCGTTACGGATAGTTATAACTTTATTGGGATTTACGTTTGGGTATGACTTTAAAACATCGGCGCGCATGCCATCACTTACGGCAATGATTGCAGCTGCGGCTTCGTAGGCAGTTTTTTCTGCCCACGATGAAATTGCATATCCACCGCCAAGCTGTTCGGCCTTCCAAGGTCGCAATGGTTCAAGTGAATGAGCGCTAACAATGTGGGGGATTGAGTACTGCATCGCTGCAACATGTCCAGCCATATTGGCATACCAAGTATGAGAGTGCACTAAATCAACATTGCCCAAATTCGTTGCTATCTCTAAATCAGTTACTAAAGCTTGGACCGCCGGATTTGCTGAAACAAATTGAGTTGGGGTTTCGTAACCGAAAGCATCATCGCGTTTGCCGCCAAAGCAGTGCACATCAACATCGACACCATTGATACTTCTTAGGGCTTGTGTTAATTGCAGGACATGAACACCTGCTCCGCCATAGATTGCAGGAGGCCATTCTTTAGTAACAATGCCAACTTTTAGCCTGCTCAAAGCAATCCCCCTACCCTCATCCAGAGGCACAGGCTATCGTTAGCGCATGGCAAAACTTAAACTTCCCCTAGGAATTGTCCTAGCTGGCGGAGAAGGTAAGCGTTTAATGCCGTTGACTGCAGATCGGGCAAAACCTGCCGTTCCTTTTGGTGGTTCTTATCGCCTGATTGATTTTGTTTTATCAAACTTAGTAAATGCCAGCATGTTAAAAATTGCGGTGCTGACTCAGTACAAGTCGCACTCACTTGACCGTCACATAACTACAACGTGGCGCATGTCTGCATTGCTGGGCAACTACATCACTCCAGTTCCCGCCCAGCAACGTCTTGGACCACGCTGGTATACAGGTAGCGCAGATGCAATTTTGCAAAACTTTAATTTAATTCATGACGAAAATCCTGAACACGTTTTAGTGTTCGGAGCTGATCACGTTTATCGCATGGATCCGGGCCAAATGTTTGTCCAGCATGTCGAAACTGGCGCAGGAATTACAGTTGCAGCAATCCGCATGCCACGCGCTGAAGCACACGAGTTCGGTGTTATTGAATTAGCCGAAGATGGAATCACTATTAAGGCCTTTCATGAAAAACCATCTGACCCACCAGCAATGCCAGGGCACCCAGATCTTTGTTTAGTATCAATGGGTAACTACATCTTCAAACGAGATGTAATGGAAGAAGCATTAATTATCGATGCCGAAGATATTGAATCACGACACGACTTGGGCGGAAATATCATTCCTTTCCTGACTAAAAACGGCGAAGCAAAGGTTTATGACTTTGCAAATAACGTTGTTCCGGGTGAAACCGAGCGCGATAAGGGTTACTGGCGAGACGTTGGTTCTATTGATGCATATTACGACGCACATATGGATTTAGTTTCAGTGCATCCAATCTTTAATTTGTATAACCGTGAGTGGCCTTTACTTACAAATCCACCATCACTACCGCCTGCCAAATTCAGCGAGAGCGGCGGCGCCCATGATTCAATCGTTGGCGCGGGTTCGATTATTGCCGGCGGAATCTTGCATGGTTCCGTGGTTTCCTACGACGTAACCGTTGGTCGTGGCGCAATTGTTGAAGGTTCGGTATTAATGCCATCGGTGCGAATTGGTGATAAATCAATTGTCCGTAACGCAATTTTGGATAAAAACGTTGTGGTTGAACCAGGTGCACAAATCGGCGTAGATCTAGAACGCGATCGTCAGCGATTTACAATTAGCCCAGGCGGAATCATTGTTGTTGGTAAAGGCGTACGCGTTACCGCTTAATCAACTACCAATCTACAGTTTTATCGCGCAGGGATCGGTACTTGTCCATAACATCAGGTGTTGCTTTGCTTTGGTGATGTTCAACTTTTCCTAAATTCCATGTTGGCATTTGACCTAACAATGCCCACGCAGCTTGCTTGGCAGCACCGTCTGCAACATATTCACCGGCAGGAGGCACAAGAACTTCACGACCAAATAGTGCACTAGCAATAGTTGGAATCGCAGGGTTTTTTGCTGCCCCTCCAATTAACAAAATTCGATTAACGTTAACTCCAAGTGCTACCAATGCATCAACTGCATCTGCCAAACCTGCCAGCATTCCTTCAATCATTGCGCGCGCAATATCGGCCGGGTTTGAATTATTAAGGTTCATGCCGGAAAAAACTCCCGTTGCATCTGGGCGGTTAGGTGTTCTTTCGCCTTCAAAATATGGCAACAAAGTTAATCCATTTGCACCTGGTTTGGCAGTTAATGCAAGTGAGCCAACTTCATCATGTGTTTTTCCAAGAATTCGTGTTGCAGCATCCATAATGCGGGCGGCGTTAAGAGTGCACACAAGTGGCAAATAACGCCCACTTGCATCGGCAAAACCTGCAACCGCTCCAGTTGCATCATGTGTTGGTGTCTCTGAGACTGCAAAAGCTGTACCCGAAGTTCCAAGGGAAACTACAACATCTCCTGGTTGAGCTTGCACACCAAGTGCGGCGCCAGCGTTATCTCCAGCACCTGCGGCAATTGGAATCCCACTAGTTGTTGTTCCACCGAATTTATCCGGTGCAATTATTCGCGGAAGCGTAAGTTCTAAATCATGGCGTAGTGCAAGGCGCAAAATATCTTCTCGATAGTGCGAAGTTGTGGGATCAAAGTACCCAGTTCCTGATGCATCACTTCGGTCGGTAAATAGTTGCGAGAAATCTTTTGCACCTTGTAACTGCCATGAGAGCCAATCATGGGGGAGCGCAACGGATGCAACCTTGGCGGCATTTTCTGGTTCGTTATCGGCCATCCAACGAAGCTTTGATGCGGTAAATGAGGCAACTAAAACCGAACCAACTTTGCGCGCGATTTCGGCGTTGCCGCCTTCTTCTGCATTTAAATCTTGAGCAGCTTGAGCAGATCGTGTGTCATTCCACAACAGTGCAGGGCGAATAACTTGACCGTTGTTATCGAGGGCAACCATTCCATGCTGCTGACCTGCAATTGAAATTGCTTCAACACCATCTAGTCCGCCAGCGTCTTTAATTGCAGCATCTAAAGCTAGTTTCCAAAGCGTGGGATCAACTTCAGTTCCATCTGGATGAGTTGCACGGCCCTGGCGAACTAATTCTCCCGTGTGGGCATCGCGCAGGACTACTTTTACCGACTGTGTAGATGAATCCACGCCCGCGATAATTTGTTGATTCCCCATGCCGCAAGGTTAGACTGTCCTAGTCAGCGTTGACCACAGGCAGGGTGTTTTTAACAGGCCCGAGCCCTTCATCATTTTCTTTAAATGGAGTTAATAATGCGTATTGGTGTGCTTACTGGTGGCGGAGATTGCCCAGGTCTAAATGCTGTGATTCGCGCCGTAGTTCGTAAAGGCGTAAAAGAGTACGGTCACGAGTTTGTTGGTTTCCGCGATGGTTGGAAAGGTCCACTTGAAGGTTTAACAATGCCTTTAAACCTTGAGACAACTCGTGGAATTTTGCCACGCGGTGGAACGATTCTTGGTTCTTCACGTACTAACCCTTTCAAAATCGATGGTGGCGTAGAAAAGATTAAAGAGAACTTAGCTAAAGCCGGAATCGATGCACTTATTGCAATCGGCGGCGAAGATACTTTAGGTGTTGCTACAAAGTTGGATGCACTAGGCGTAAAAGTTATTGGCGTTCCAAAGACAATTGATAATGACCTTAACAACACCGATTACACATTTGGTTTTGACACAGCTGTAAACATTGCAGTTGAAGCAATTGATCGTTTACATACAACTGCCGAATCACACCATCGTGCATTGATCGTTGAAGTTATGGGCCGTCATGCTGGTTGGATTGCTTTGCACTCAGGTCTTGCGGGCGGCGCGGCATGTATCTTGATTCCAGAACAAAAGTTCTCAGTTGATAAAGTCTGCGAATGGGTTGAATCTCGATTCAAATCTCATTACGCACCAATTATCGTTATTGCCGAAGGCGCAATTCCTCAAGATGGCGACATGATTGTTAAGGATCAGACCCTTGATTCATTTGGTCACGTCAAGCTTTCAGGAATCGGTGACTGGCTAGCTGGCCAAATCGAAGCCAAGACTGGCAAAGAAGCACGCACATCTGTTCTGGGTCATATCCAGCGCGGTGGATCGCCTACGGCGTTTGACCGAGTGCTTGCAACTCGCTTTGGTCTACATGCAATTACTGCAGCGCACGAAGGTGATTGGGGCAAAATGGTTGCCCTACATGGCACAAATATCGCCCGCGTACCGCTTGCTACGGCTACTGAAAAGCTCAAGACCGTTCCTCTAGAGCTATATAAGGAGTCAGAGATCTTCTTCGGATAATTGCGGTACGCAGTTATCAATTGATTCTCTATTCTTAAGCCATGAATTCTTCTCTGGATAATCTGTTCACGCCGGGCCTTGTGGCTGCGCAACAACCACATTGGCCAGGCGGTCCAGAAGGCGCACCAATTAAAGCGGCTGTTGCCGAATTGAAATCTTTTCCACCGCTTGTATTTGCTGGCGAATGTGATGATCTCAAGGCGCGCATTGCATTGGCTGCCGAAGGTAAAGCTTTTTGGTTACAAGGCGGAGACTGCGCAGAAACTTTTGCTGCAGCCACAGCTGATTCAATTCGTAATCGCATTAAAACTATTTTGCAGATGGCTGCAGTTTTGCAGTATTACTCATCACTGCCGGTTGTAAAAGTTGGTCGTATGGCTGGGCAGTTTGCTAAGCCGCGTTCAAATGACATGGAAACACGTGGCGATGTCACACTTCCTGCCTACCGAGGCGATGCGGTAAATGATCTTGAATTTAATGAGAAATCTCGTACACCAGATCCACAACGTTTAGTCCGCGTATACAACACTTCGGCAGCAACGTTGAATTTAGTTCGTGCGTTTACGCAAGGCGGCTTTGCCGATCTTCGCCAGGTTCATGAATGGAATAAGGGTTTTATCCGCGATTCATCTGTGGGAGAGCGTTACGAACAGATGGCCATGGAAATCGGTCGCGCCCTTGCGTTTATGAAATCTGCAGGAGTAGATCCAGAATCATTTAAGTCAGTTGATTTCTTTTCAAGTCATGAAGCTTTAATTCTTGAGTATGAAAAAGCTTTAACACGCATCGATTCTCGTACTGGAAATCCATATGATGTTTCTGGACACTTCATTTGGATTGGCGAACGTACACGTCAGTTAGATGGTGCTCATGTTGATTTCGCATCAAAGGTACGAAATCCAATTGGCATCAAACTTGGACCAAAATCAACCGTTGATGATGCATTAGCTCTTATTGAAAAGTTAGATCCAAATCGCGAGCCAGGGCGCATTACTTTCATTACGCGCATGGGCGCAGGCAAAATTCGTGAAGCTCTTCCAGCGCTAGTCGATGGTGTTACAAAATCTGGGGCGAAGGTTTTATGGGTGTGCGATCCGATGCACGGCAACACGTACGAAGCCCCAACTGGCTATAAGACACGTAAATTTGATGATGTTATGGATGAAGTTAAGGGCTTCTTCGAAGTTCACAAAGCACTTGGCACACATCCAGGTGGAATCCATATCGAACTCACTGGTGATGATGTCACTGAGTGCGTTGGCGGCGGTGAGCAAATTTCACATGAAGATTTAGCCTCACGCTATGAAACCGCATGCGATCCACGCCTTAATCACTCGCAATCACTAGAGCTTGCTTTTCTGGTTGCCGAGATGCTTCGCGACCGCTAATTTTCTTCCCGTGCCTTTATTAGTTACCACTCACAAGACCCCTGTCGGTAATTTGAATTTACTGGCCGATGATCAAATCTTGCTTGGGGCTAATCTTTCGACAATCGCTGCATTCAAAGCCGGTAAAGATTTAAAAATCGTCAAATCAATTCCTGTAATTAGCGATTTAATTAATGATTACTTCGATGGCGATATTTCAGCAATTAACGGAATAAAAGTAAATCAACCCGGAGCTCCTTTTTCTCAAGCTGCATGGAAAGCAATGAGAAAAATCTCTGGTGGAAAAACTTTGTCCTATGCAGAAATTGCGGCGCGCGCCGGATCACCGGCTGCAGTTCGAGCAGCTGGAAGTGCATGTGCAAATAACGCAATCATGTTGGTTGTGCCGTGCCACCGAGTTGTAAAAACTGGGGGAGCCTTGGGCAACTACGCCTATGGGGTAAATAAGAAAGAGTGGCTATTACGCCACGAGGGCTACCTTTAAAATTTCGATTGCTTCGCTGCATTGAGCATCATCAAAATCTAAATGCGTTACAAGTCGTGCATATTTAGGCCCAAGCGCACTTATCCAAAGACCCTTTTCACGACAACGAGTTGCTAGTTCGGCGGCAGTAATTGGAAGATTAGCTAAATCCAAACCAACGATATTTGTTTGGACTGTTGCTGGGTCAACAAGTGTTGAGTCAATTGCTGCAATTGCTATAGCGATTTGCTTAGCTCGACGATGATCTTCGGCTAAACGCGAAATGTTGTTATCTAAAGCATAATGCGCAGCCGCTGCAAGTAAACCTACCTGTCGCATTCCTGCGCCATAACGCTTTCGCCATACTCGCGCCTTGGAAACCCGCTCTTTTGTCGAAAGCATGACTGAACCGATAGGTGCGCCTAAGCCTTTAGATAAACAGACACTTACTGTGTCGAAATACTTTCCATATTCTGCAAATGGAGTTCCACTTGCAATATGTGCATTCCAAATTCTGGCGCCATCCAAGTGAAGGGCAAGTTTTAAAGCGTCAGCACCTTTGCGAAGTTCAGCGATTTCAGAGATTGGTTGTACGGTTCCGCCGCCAAAATTGTGGGTATTTTCAACCGCAATTGCAGTTGTTGAAACCAAATATGGCCCCGAGTCAGGTCGTGCAATTTCTAGAGCGTCAGCTGCGCGCAATAAACCATGTATTGCCGGCCATGTCCGAGTAGTGATTCCACTAAAAACTGCAGCTGCGCCAAGTTCTGCGCGCACAATATGCGAGTTAGTTTCTGCAATTAATTCTTCGCCAGGGTTAACAAGCATTCGAATAGCTAATTGATTAGCTAAGGAACCAGTAGGTGTGAATACACCAGCTTCTTTTCCAAACATTGCCGCAACACGTTCTTCAAGTGAGTTAACGGTTGGATCATCACCATACACATCATCACCAACAGGGGCCGCAGCTATTGCTTCACGCATAGCTTGTGATGGACGGGTTACGGTATCTGAACGAAGATCAATTGCCATGTAACGAGCCTACTTCTCTTCTTTGATAACAATCAAATACATTGCGCCAACTACCAAGATTCCGCCAATTGCGCTCTGAAGAGTTAAAACCTCGCCGCCAAAAGCAATGGCAAAGATTGCTGCAAAGACAACTTCCATCGTTAAAATAACGGCGACCTTGGTAGATGTCATATGAGCTTGGGCCCACGTTTGAATAATAAATGCGATGGCGGTGGCAAAAATCGAGGTGAAAACCACAACTCCCCACACGCCTGAATCTGGGGGAAGTGAATAACCACCTGGAATCGAAGCAATGCCGGCCAGAAAAGCACACATAACAAGTTGCACGAGCGTCATTGCATAAGGGTCGCGACCAGAACTCCATTGGCTAAGTGAAATTATGTGCAATGCATAAAAAATTGCGCTAACAAAGACTAGGAGTTCGCCAAAACCAACTGAAAATCCATGAATTGAAAGAAAGCCAAGACCAATGGTTGCAATGGCGATACATATCCAAACAAATCTACTAATTTTCTCTTTTAGAAATAGCCAAGCAAATAATGGAGTGAGCACGATATATAAACCCGTAACAAAGCCAGTAATTGCAGCACCAGTTCGTTCGAGGCCTAAAGTTTGAAAAATGTAGCCGAATCCAAGAAAAATTCCGGCAGTTCCAGCTCGGAGCAAGAGATCTTTATTTACTAACTTGAGTACTTGAGGACGAATAAGAATCATTGCCACCACACCCAATACGAAGCGTGTAAATAGAAAGTTGTTGACGCTTTGGCGCTGAATAGCATCCTTCATAATCACAAATGCCCAACCCCAGGCCATGGCAACAGTAAGCAGTGCCCAAGGGGCTAATTTCATCCGAAACAAGTGTTTGGCGTTGCTCATTTTTTATCGCGCAGTTTTTTCAACAAAGCGACTTCAGGTTTGTGCTTTTGCTCTAAACCGGGAGTTTCCAAAATTAATGGTGCATTGGCAACAGCTGGGTGCGCAAGTAGTTCAGCAAAAGGTTCGATGCCGATATGACCATCACCGATATTTTGATGACGATCTTTTAAGGCCCCGCAAACGTCCATTGAGTCGTTGGCATGAACAAGTTGGAAACGTTCAACACCAGCAATCTGGACTAGAAGGTCGATAGTTGCCGTCATGCCACCTTTAATCGAAATATCGTGTCCAGCTGCAAACACGTGGCAGGTGTCTAGACAGATTCCAACCTTGGGGTGATATTCGAGAGCTTTTAGATAGTTTTCTAAATCGTCAAGTTTCTTAACTAATGATTGACCCTGACCAGCAGTTGGTTCAAGTAATAAGTAGGGTGAATCATCGTTGAGTTCATTTAATATGGGCATCATGCCTTCGTGAATCTGTTTCCAGGCTTTTTCTATATGACTTACATCAACGGCAGATCCAGTATGGATCACTGCCCCTAGAGCGCCAATATCGCTGGCGCGCTGCAGCGAATATTTTGTTGAAGCTAATGAATTTAAATATGTTGCCTCAGTAGGCGAACCCAAATTGATTAGAAAAGGTGCATGGACATAAGTTTCAAGATCCATTTCGGCAGCTTTAATTTTGTAAGCCTCATCAAGTTCGGGTTTAGCCGCCGGCATCGCCCACATGCGCGGACTAGAAGCAAAGACTTGAATCGCACTTGCTCCGATTTCTTTGGCATATTCAATGGAGCGTTTTGCCATTCCACCAGTTGTCGGGACATGGGCACCAATACGTGGCTTATTTGGCTCTTTCGGCATTGGCTTACCCTACGGTAATTGTGACAGTACTGCCACGTTTAACCTTGCTTCCGACCCTTGGAACTATATTTGTAACCTTCTTAGTTTTCTTTGTACCAAGTTTCTTTACTTCGACTTTTAATTCTAAGTCTGTAAGGGTTTTTATCGCCAATGATTGTTCAATCGAGAAGACATTGGGCACAAATACAAATTGAGATCCCTTTGAAATAACTAAGGTAATCGTAGATCCCTTTGGCGCCTCAGCAACGCCAGATGGTTCCTGCTTAATAACAGCTCCAGATAAAATATTTTCATCAAAGGCGTACGTAGATTCGACATTAAAACCAAGGTCAGTTAACTCGTTTAGCGCTTGTTCTCCGCTTTTTCCAGCATAAGAAGTAAGCGCTACCGTTTCTAATCCCTTACTTATTACCAACGAGATGATTGCATCCCGCTTCACTTTGGTACCGGGCTCTGGACTAGAAGTGATTACAAAACCTTTTGGTACCAGTTTGCTAAATACTTCAGTATTTGCTCCAAGGGAAAGTGGGAACTTCTCAATTGCAGCTTTTGCGGCTTCAGGAGTTAATCCCGCAACTGGGGGAATTAAGTATCGCTCTGGACCTTTGGACACAATTAATTTAACTTGCCCGCCCGCTTCAACGCGTCCACCGCCTGGTGGAATTGATTCAATGATGGCCCCTTTTGGAATTTCTTCATCAAAGCGGTTTTCTGAAATTAGCGTTGTTAAACCAAGCGGAGTTAAGGTTGAAGTTGCATCTTCAAGAGTGCCGCCCACAATAGATGGCACAACAACACGTGAACCTGGTCCAACTAATGTCCACCAACCGCCAACTCCTAGAGCAACGGCAAGAATGAATGCAACTTTGCGGTTCCTGCGTACTCGCTTGCTCGCCCTTTTCTTTCTTTCCTTTTGCTTTTGCTTTTTTTCTTGTATCTCCTGAATTTCCTGAGTGGATTCCTTGACTTCAACAGTGTGCTCTTTTTCGACTTCAACTACATTTTTCGATTTACTTCGAGGTTTCTCTTTAATGGGTTCAATAGGAAGGTCTAGCGCTAACTTCATCTGATTGCTTTTAGGGTCAATCTCATTTTGAATAGATTCCAAAGAGCTCAAAAACTTTCCAGCATTTGCTGGACGCTTATCTGGATCTCGATTTGTAGCACTAGCAATAAGAAGATTAAGTGCTTCGGGAACGTCTTTTCGTTTGCTCCGTAGTTGGGGAACTTCTTCGTTTACATGCATGTATGCAATTTGAATAGGGGAGTCACCGAGAAAAGGCTTTTCTCCAGTTAGCATTTCAAAGGCCACAATTCCTACTGCGTAAATATCACTTCGGGCATCTGCAATACCACGCTGAACTTGCTCGGGAGAAAGATAAGAGACAGATCCCAGAATCACACTTGATTCAGCCGTCATTGTTGAGCCAATTAGTTCTCCGCGCGCAAGACCGAAATCGGCAATTTTCACGCGACCCTCTTTAGATATCAAGATATTTTCAGGTTTGATATCGCGGTGCACGATCCCTAAATCATGTGCGGCGGCAAGTGCACTTAAAATCGGAGTTAAATAATTAATTGCATCTTTGATTTCAAATCTGCCGCGCTCATTTAAGTATTCTCGAAGTGTGTGACCCTCAATTAACTCCATAACAATAAAGACGGCCGGGACACCGTTTTGATTCCACCCTTGATCCTGGACGGCAACAATGTTGGGATGTGAAAGTGCAGCAGCAGCTTTAGCTTCTCTAATGAAGCGATTAACGAAAGCTTCATCTTGGGCTAAATGCGGATGCATAATCTTTACTGCAACTTTTCGATCTAAGCGAGTATCAATTGCCTCATAGATCGAAGCCATTCCACCGTTTCCTACTTGGCGAGTGAGCTGATAGCGCCCATCG
>CAINSH010000218.1 GCA_903852955.1 uncultured Actinomycetes bacterium
CACCCTGGTTAATTCTCGTCGGAGTTGCAGCTATCGCTGCGGCGTGGGGTTATACGGGCGGCAAGAATCCCTATGGTTACAGTGGTTTTGGTGAACTATCGGTCTTTGTATTCTTTGGATTAACTGCCACGGTAGGAACTTATTATGCGCAGACTGGTCACATCACTTGGCTTAGTGTTATGTGTTCTATACCCATGGGATCGCTGGCATGTGCAATATTGGCAGTTAACAATATTCGCGATCGTGCCCAAGATGCGTTAGTTGGAAAACGTACCCTTGCGGTTCGAATGGGCGACACAAATGCGCGCCGAGGTTTTGTTGCCCTGTTAGTTCTTGCGCATACTGCGGCAATCGCCACCTTTATTCCCTGGACGTTTCTTACTCTCGCTGCCCTACCCTTAACGGTTTCGATCTCACGTTCAGTGCTTGCCGGGACTTCAGGCGCTGCGCTAATTCCTATGTTGGGTAAAACCGGCAAACTTCAAATGATTTTTGGAGCGCTCTTTGCATTAGCGCTAGGGCTACACTAAAGCCATGGCTCGATTCTTAATAGTCTTTCTCATTTTTGGTTTAACAATCTATGCGTTAATTGATTGCGCTCGTAAAGATGAAACTGAGATTAAAAATTTACCAAAATGGGGTTGGCTCTTAATTATTATTCTTCTTGGTGTTCAAGCAGCAGCTATAGGACCAATGGCTTATTTAATTGCTGGTCGTAATCGTAGAAATCGTGGCCCAAAGTCAAAGCGACGTATTTTGCCGCCTGATGATGACCCAGATTTCTTACGTAATATCTAAGGTTTAAAGCCCTGAATACGTGTGCTTTCCGGTGCCCCACACATTTACATAAACGTAGTTAAATAAAAACGTTGAACCCGCAAATAAACACAACCACGCTGCTTTACGCCCGCGCCAACCAATAGTTACGCGCGCGTGTAAATACGCCGCATATGCAACCCACGTAATAAATGCCCACGTTTCTTTTGGATCCCAACCCCAATAACGACCCCATGCACTTTCGGCCCAAATTGCACCGGCAATAACGGCAAAAGTCCAAAGTGGAAATACAAATGCCACTAATCGATAAGAGAGCTGATCTAAATCTTCAAGTGATGGCAAATGTTTTGCCCAAGCAGTTCGTTCTCCTTTTGCTTCCATAGAATCAAGGTAAAGATAGGCGGCGGCAATTGCATTAGCCAATAAGAAAACTCCGCCTGAAATAATTGCCGCTGATACATGGATTACCAACCAAGTCGATTTTAAAGCTGGGACCAGTGGTGCACTTGGGCGGTATAAAACTGCAACAGCAGTACCGAGCGTTAACAAAACGGCAATGGAAACAATTAAACCTAACCAACGAAGGTCATATTTACGCAAAGCAGCAAGATAAGCGCCACAAAAGGCCATTGCACCAGTTATTGAGAACTCGTACATATTGCCCCATGGAACGCGTCCTGCAGACAAGCCACGAGCGATAACACCAGCAACTAGAAGAACAAATCCAAGAATCATCATGGCAGTTGCAATTCGTGCCACTTTTTCTGTTCGTTTGTAATCAAGTGTTTGTTTAGAATCTTCTGTCGTTAAGCGCACAGCCCATGCAGTTTCAATGGCATGCGCAAAGAATGAAATCGTGTAAACAGCCATTGATGAATACACAAGATAGTTAGAGAGATAAGCCCAAGTACGTGACATTTATTTCTCTCCCTTTAAGATTTCGACAAACTGCTTCATTTCAACTTCAAGACCAGGGGC
>CAINSH010000219.1 GCA_903852955.1 uncultured Actinomycetes bacterium
CTTCTTTGAAGATGGTTTACCAGAGAGTGCTAAAGCACTTGATTCATTGCTTTCAAAAGTACATGAATTAGATGCTGAGGTAGCTGCGCTTCGTGCCAACGCTACATATGCAGGGGGAGAAGATCCATATAAAGCTCCCCGTGTTATTGATCAGGATTAATCATCGAGCACGGTTTTCTGGTTGTAGATAAAGAACCAGGTATGACTAGCCATGATGTAGTGGCTATTGCAAGGCGCGCACTAGGCACACGCAAAGTAGGTCATGCTGGCACCCTTGATCCAATGGCTACAGGGATTCTAGTTTTAGGTTTTAATAATGGAACCCGCTTACTTCAATACATCACCAATGGTGATAAAACTTATCAAGCAACAGTCGTCCTAGGTGCTGCAACGGTTACTGATGATGTTGAAGGTGAATTTATTTCACGGGGCAATGTATCGGCGATAACTGATGCCGACATCGAAGGCGAATTAGCAAAGATGCGCGGAACAATTATGCAGCGGCCAAGTTCAGTCTCAGCTGTGAAGGTCGATGGAGAACGTGCATATGATCGCGTGCGAGCAGGTGAAAAAGTTGAACTTGCTGCCCGTGAAGTCACCATTTCTCAGTTAGATATCAAAGATATTCGCCGTGTTAGCGATGTAATTGAAGTAGATATCGAAGTCACATGTTCTGCCGGAACCTTTATTCGTGCAATTGCCCGTGATTGCGGCGATGCACTGGGTGTGGGAGGGCACTTAAATTCATTGCGTCGCATACGTGTAGCAGGTTTTGCTTTAGATAAAGCTATCTCCCTTGCAAAGCTTAAAGCCGGTGAGTTTTCAACTCTTGCTCTCGTCGATGTTGCGCGAACCACCTTCATTGCACGCGAGCTGGCCTTGGATGAAGTCAATGAACTTTCATTTGGGCGTCCATTAAGTGCTAATCCAGATGAGGCTATCTACGCAGCGATTTGCGGGCAAAGCCTTATCGCATTGCTTTGCAATAAAGATGGATTAGCTAAGCCAATCGCAGTATTCGCGGCCGCGAACTAGTTCTGAGACAATAAAGCCATGAGCGTAGTAGTTATCGGAGTTTTTGATGGCGTCCACAAGGGCCATCAAGAGGTGCTCAACCAAGCCAAGAAGATAGCTGGCGATGAAAAAATTATTGCATTGACCTTTGATCCACATCCCATGAGCGTCTTTGCCCCAGATCGCGCACCAACTTTACTGACGATTCTGACTGATCGAATTGAACTTTTAAAAATTCACAACGCAGACCAGGTAGCGGTTATGAAGTTCACCCCTGAATTTGCTGCGATGCCACCTGAGGATTTTGTTAATCGAGTTCTTGTAGAACAACTTTGCGCCACAAAAGTTGTTGTGGGCAAGAACTTCACCTATGGCGCTAAAGCTGCAGGTAATGTTGAATCATTAAAGGCACACTCTGAGTTTGAAACAATTGTTCTAGATTTACAACCATCTGAGGGCGAAGTGATTTCATCTACTCGCATTCGAAAACTAATTGTTGAAGGTAGTGTGCAAGACGCTAGAGCTTTGTTAACTCGCCCGCATCGTCTCGATGGCATCGTTGTTCACGGGGAAAAACGTGGCCGTGAAATCGGTTATCCGACTGCAAACTTGGGCGATCTTGAACATCAAACTATTCCAGCAGATGGTATTTATGCCGGTTGGTTAACTGTCGGTATAGATCGATGGCCGGCAGCGATATCTATCGGTACTAATCCAACTTTTGATGGTGTGCGTGGTCGCCAAGTTGAGGCGTATGCCCTTGACCAAGTGGGCCTTGATTTATATTCACAGCGAGCAACGATTGAATTTGGATGGCGACTTCGTGCGACTTTGAAATTTGATGGGCTTGCGCCATTACTTGAGCAGATGGCCAAGGATTGCGCCCAAGCACGTGAGCTAACTGAGCGCTAAGCGCACCGATTTCGCCTAATACGCTCACGCTGGTAATCTTGCCCAGTCCAACGAGAAAGCGAGCTTTCGTGAGGCAAACCGAAAGCCCTCGTGATCAGAAACCAAGGAGTACTAAAGAATGGCACTAACACCAGAAGTAACACAGCAAATTGTCGCGCAGTTCGGATCTACTCCTACTGACACGGGAAGTCCTGAAACTCAGGTCGCTTTGCTATCTAAGCGCATTGAAGAAATCACATTACATTTAAAGACCAATCCACATGATCACCACAACCGTCGTGGTC
>CAINSH010000220.1 GCA_903852955.1 uncultured Actinomycetes bacterium
TACATGATGGGCAACGAGCCAATCCTGACGCTAGATAAGAAGCCAATCACTGATGCACATGGACGTCGTTCATATGTAACTAGTGCAGGTTCTGCGCCATCTCTTGGTAAGCACATTCTTATGTCTTACCTACCAACTGAATTAGCAGTTGCTGGAAACAAATTCTTCGTTGAATATTTGGGTGAGCATTACCCATGTTCTATCGCTGAAGTTGGTTCTACATCTGTATTTGACCCATCTAATGAACGGATCCTTTCATAATGGATGTACTTGTCTGTCTAAAGCGCGTTCCGTTAGCTGGCGGAACTTTGATTCTGACTCCAGATTCTCGCGATATTGAAACTAAGCATCTTGGTTTTGGTATTAGTCCTCACGAAGAAAATGCTGTTGAAGCTGGAGTTCAACTGGTCGAGCAGATGGGTGGAACTCTCACACTTCTTACTCTCGGACCAAGTGATGCCGAAGAACAACTGCGTTCTCAATTAGCAATCGGTGCAACTCGCGCAGTATTGCTTGAAACCGATGGTCAAGAGTGGGATCCACAAGGCACTGCTGCAGCACTTGTTGATGCAATTAATGCTGAAGAGACCAAGTTTGACTTGATTATTTTCGGTGCAGAATCTGCCGATAGTGCCGGATATCAGATCCATATCCGAGTTGCACATGCACTCAATCGCCCAATCATCACAAATGTTAAATCGATGAAGGTTGAAAATGGGGTTGCAGTTTGTGATCGTGTAGTTGCCGCTGGTCGCGAGCATTACGAAGTTGCATTACCTGCAATCGTTACTGTGCGCGATGGTCTTAACATTCCGCGTTATCCATCCGTACCTGGTCGTATGCAAGCACGCAAGAAGCCAGTAGATATGAAAAAAGCAGAAGCACGGGTACCAAAACTTGAAAAAGTGAATTTGGCATTAGCGCCTTCAAAATCTACCGGCGCCGAAATTCTTGGTAACGGTGTAGATGCAGTTCCTGCACTGGTTGAAGTCCTTAAAAAGATTGGAACTTTCTAATGATTCTAGTTCTTGTAGATCACGACCGTGGCGAACTCGATCAACTTTCATTACGTGCATTAACTGCCGCCCGCAAATTAGGTCAAGATGTTGAAGCCGTAGTAGTTGGTAAAGAAGCCGCATCACTTGCAGCAATCGTTGGCGAATATGGTGCCAAGGTTTTACACGTTGCAGCTCATGCCAACATCACCGATTACACACCAATGGCAACGGGGCGCGCTTTGAAGGATTTAGTTGAAAAACTAAAGCCTGCTGCAGTTCTAGCTGCCGGAAGCCCACGTGGAAATGAGCAGTTAGCGCACTTAGCGGCCTTTCTTGATCTTCCAATGGCGGCTGAATGTTCAGAAATCACTTTAGGAAATCCTCACCATGTGCTTCGTGCACGCTGGGCAGGAAACCTTATTGAATCTGCAAATGTCCACGCTGACTTACTGATTGCTTCAGTTCTAGCATTTTCAACTGAACCAGAATCAGCAAATAGTGGCGCCGCAACTGTCAGTGAATTTGAACCATCACTTGAACCACAAGATTATGCTGTCAAAGTTCTTAGCCGCGATGCTGGTGAATCAAAAGGTGGCGTAACACTTACCGATGCCAAAGTTATTGTTTCAGGCGGACGCGGTGTTGGCGGACCTGAAGGTTTTGGTCAGATTGAAGAACTTGCAACTTTGCTCGGGGGAACCGTTGGTTGTTCACGTGTAGTTACAAGTTCTGGTTGGCGCCCACATGCAGAACAAGTGGGACAAACTGGAACAAAAGTTGCTCCAGATCTTTATATCGCCGCTGGAATCTCAGGTGCGATGCAACATATTGCAGGCATGAAAAACAGTAAGACAATCGTTGTTATTAATACAGATCCAGAAGCCCCAATTTTGGGATATGCAGATTACGCAATTATCGGTGACTTGCATCAAGTGTTACCCGCGCTCACAAGCGCCATACGCCAGGCCAAAGGATAAAAAATGTCAGATATCGAAATTGCACAAGCTGCAACCATGAAGCCAGTCACCGAAATCGGTGCAATGCTTGGAATTGATGCAGACAACCTTGAGAGCTACGGAAAATACAAGGCAAAGGTAAATCTTAAATACCTCACCGCACTTCCAAAGCGTGATAACTCAAAGCTAATTTTGGTTACGGCAATTAGCCCGACTCCTGCTGGAGAAGGCAAGACAACAACTACGGTTGGTTTAGGTGATGCACTTCGTCATATCGGCAAGAACGCCATGATTGCTTTGCGTGAACCATCTCTTGGCCCAGTCTTTGGAATGAAGGGTGGAGCTGCAGGCGGAGGTTATGCCCAAGTAGTTCCTATGGAAGATATCAACCTGCATTTCACAGGTGATTTCAATGCAATTGCCCTTGCAAATAACTTACTTGCAGCGCTTTTGGATAACCACATTCATCATGGCAACGAACTAAATATCGATGTTCGTCGCATTGCTTGGAAGCGCGTAGTAGATATGAATGATCGTGCATTGCGCGAAATTGTTGCCTCTCTAGGTGGCGTCGGCAATGGATATCCTCGAAGTGATGGCTTCGACATTGTTGTGGCATCAGAGATTATGGCTATTTTCTGCCTTGCTACGTCAATTGAAGATCTCAAGGAAAAAATTGGCAAAATTGTCGTTGGTTATACCAAAGATAAAAAACCAGTTCTTGCAAGTGATCTAAAAGCAGAAGGTGCAATGACTGTCATCTTGAAGGATGCATTCCAACCAAACTTGGTGCAGACTCTTGAAAACACACCAGCCTTTATTCACGGCGGACCATTTGCAAATATTGCACATGGTTGCAACTCTGTAGTTGCTACAACATCTGCCATGAAGCTTGCAGACTATGTTGTTACTGAAGCTGGCTTTGGGGCAGACCTTGGTGCTGAAAAGTTCATCGATATTAAGTGCCGTAAGTCGGGCCTACGTCCATCTGCTTGCGTGCTTGTTGCAACTATCCGTGCCATTAAATATCACGGTGGTGCAGATCTGAAGACAATTACAGAGGAAAACCTGCCTGCACTTGAAGCAGGACTTGTAAACCTTGAACGTCATATCAATAACATCACTAAGGTCTACAACCTTCCATTGGTAGTTTCAATCAACAACTTCACAAGTGATACTGCTGCCGAAGTTGAATTACTACGTAAGCGCGTTGAAGCACTTGGCGTAAAGATTGTGCTTGCAACTCACTGGGCCGATGGTGGCGCAGGTGCTGCAGATTTGGCGCATGCTGTCGTTGAACTTTGTGAAAAGCCTCAAGCAATGACATTTGTTTACGAAGACAGTGCAACTTTGTGGGAAAAAATCAACGCCGTTGCTACAAAGGTATATGGCGCAAAAGATGTAACTGCCGATGCAAAGGTGCATTCAAAACTTAAAGAACTTGAAGCATCTGGATATGGCAATTTCCCTATCTGTGTAGCAAAAACCCAGTATTCCTTCTCAACTGATGCCGCCCTTCGTGGAGCCCCAAGTGGACACACAATCAATGTCCGCGAAGTAAAACTCTCAGCGGGTGCAGAATTTATCGTGATGATCTGCGGAGAAATCATGACAATGCCAGGTCTGCCAAAGGTTCCAGCGGCCGAACGTATTGATTACGTTGATGGAAAGGTTGTTGGACTTTTCTAATGAAGTATTCGCCTTGGTCAAAAGATGCAGCGCTTGTTGTTCTTGCGACCCTGCGCGAAGAAAAAGGTCCAGTATTGATGGCATTGCAAGCTCTTCAAAATGAGTTTGGTTATGTCCATGCCGAAGCCGTTGGTTTAGTGGCCAATTTCTTCAATAAATCTCGGGCCGATGTTCATGGAGTTCTTACTTTTTATCACGACCTACGCACGACGCCTGCCACAGATAACCAGATATCGATCTGTGTTGCCGAAGCGTGCCAAGCAGTAGGTTCGCGTCAATTAGAAAAAGATGTCAAAATCAAATTTGGTGCAGAAGTTCATGATGGTTACTGCTTTGGTAACTGCGCACTTGGTCCATGTGCAATGGTTAATGGAGCAATAGTTGGCCGAGCAACGCTAGATAAGATTGCGAAGGCTCGTACATGAAGATCTACGTACCAGGCGATAGTGCTGCAATCTCAGTTGGCGCAGATGAAGTAGCAGTAGCGATAGCTTCAAAAGTTAGCGGCGCCACAATTATTCGAAATGGTTCACGTGGCGCGTTATGGCTAGAACCAATGATTGAAGTGGAAACGGCTAAAGGTCGCGTTGCTTATGGGCCAGTAACTGCCGAAGATATCGATTCTTTAATTGCTGCGGATTTTCTTGCCGGCGGTGCGCATCCTCTTTGCCAAGGTTTAACTGAAGAAATCGAATGGCTTGCTAGTCAAGATCGTGTGACATTTAAACGAGTAGGCGTAATCGATCCGTTTTCTCTTGCCGAGTACGAAGCACATGGGGGATTAGTTGGTTTGCGCCGTGCAATCTCTTTAACATCATCTGCCATCATCGATGAAGTCACCGAATCAGGTCTTCGTGGACGCGGCGGGGCAGGCTTTCCTGCCGGTATTAAGTGGAAGACCGTTGCAGGCGCAGCAAGTGATCAAAAATATATCTGCTGTAACGCCGATGAGGGCGACAGTGGAACTTTTGCCGACCGCATGCTTATTGAAGGTGACCCATTTACTTTAATTGAAGGCATGACTATTGCAGCAATCGCAGTTGGTGCAACTCAAGGCTACGTGTACCTGCGCTCTGAATATCCTTATGCAATTAAAACTTTGCAAAAAGCTATCGATATCGCACATGCGTTTGGTTGGCTAGGCAGTTCGGTTCTTGGTAGTGCCTTTGCATTTGA
>CAINSH010000221.1 GCA_903852955.1 uncultured Actinomycetes bacterium
CTCCTTGGTTTCTGATCACGAGGGCTTTCGGTTTGCCTCACGAAAGCTCGCTTTCTCGTTGGACAGGGCAAGATTACCAGCGCGAGCTAAATAGGTGAAATCCTGAGCCTAAAGCTCGGTCAACTCACGGGCTTTAGCACAATCTTTTGCCATTTGATCAAGCAAAGGTTGCAGGCCATCAAATTTTAATGTCTCGCGCAATCTCCAGCCGAATTCAATTGTTGCGTTTTGAGAATACAAATCAAGACCAACTTGATCAAGGGCATATGCCTCAACTTGTCGTCCTCTGACACCATCAAAAGTTGGATTGGTGCCAATCGAAATTGCTGCTGGCCAACGATCTATTCCAACTGTTAACCAGCCGGCATAGACGCCGTCAGCAGGAATCGTTTGATGTTCAAGATCGCCTAAATTTGCCGTTGGATATCCGATTTCTCGGCCACGTTTTTCGCCATGAACAACTATGCCGTCAAGTCGGTGAGGGCGAGTTAATAATGTGCGTGCTTGCTCGACATCACCCTCAATAATCAATTTTCGGATTCGAGTAGATGAAACGACTTCACCTTCGGCAGGTGTTAAATCCAAAACTATTGTTTCAAATTCAGAATGTTTTTTAAGAGATTCTATATTTCCTGCCGCTTTAAATCCATAAGTGAAGTTGTTGCCAACTACTACTTTTGTCGCAGATAACTGCTCTATGAGAATTCGATTAACAAAATCCTCTGGCGACATCGCAGCAAACTCTGGCGTGAATTTCATAACCGCAACTTGATCGGCATTATGAATCTTTAACAGTTCAATGCGATCGGTCAAGATAGTTAAAAGAGTGGGTGCACGATCTGGCGCAAATACACTCATGGGATGGGGATCAAAAGTCAGCGCAATAATCTTTTCGCCATCGGCAATTGCTTTGGCTTGATTAAGAACTTCTTGATGGCCTCTATGCACGCCGTCAAAAACCCCAATTACTACTACGCTCATGGTCTAAGTCTGTCAGGTTTAATTCGCCGCCGCGAATACAGCGATTGGTTTAGCTAAACCATCTTTATTGCTCAGTAAGGCAATTAAATTCTCGCCAGAAACTGCAGCGAAAATCCCATTACCAGAGTTGGGTGCAAGGGGGCGGCCAAATGAGAGTTCATTGACTTCATCTAGGGCTAATTCGCGGACGGTAAAGATTGTGCGAGCAATATCTACCAAGCCCATCGTTTGAAATTGGCCGGACTTTAGATCACTTAATGAGACTGCACTTTCAGTGCCAAAATCTGCAACACGAGTTCGGCGCAGTGCATTTAAATGGCCACCAACACCTAAAGCTTCACCGCAATCGCGAGCAATCGCTCGGATAAATGTGCCAGCAGAACAGGTGACCTGAATATCGACTTCAATAGTTTTTTCAAATCTGCGAATCGCAGTTGCTTCTAGTTGCGAAATATTGACGTTGCGGGCAGCCAGTTCAACCTTTTCGCCGGCTCGCACGCGATCATAGGCTCGTTCACCAGCAACTTTAACTGCAGAAACCGAACTTGGTCTTTGCATAATTTCGCCACGCATTTTTGCAAGCTCGCCTTCAATCTGCACATCCGTGATTGCTGAAGCATCAGCGCTAAAAATGATTTCACCTTCAACATCATCGGTTACGGTGGCAGCACCCAAAACTACGGTTGCAACATAGCTTTTATTGCCATCTGTGATGTACTGCAATAAACGGGTCCCATTGTTAAAACCTAAAACTAAAATTCCGGTTGCCATTGGATCTAAAGTCCCGGCATGTCCGACTTTGCGCGTTCCAAGGGCGCGACGCGCAATCGCCACAACATCGTGGCTTGTCATACCTGGTTCTTTATCTACAACCAGAAATCCGTGCTCGATGTTTATTCCTCGTCGATTACTCGAGGTGCTTTATAAGGATCTTCTCCCCCGGCATAAGTTGCATGCGCACGAAGCGCGGCAACTTCAGCATCAAGTTCGTGAACCTTAGATAAAAGTGAATCAAGTGCTTTGGCACTTTCTGGCAGACCATCTTCAAAGAATTCAATTGAAGGCGTGATACGCAAGCCGAGTTCGCGACCAAGTGCAGAACGAATGGCACCTTTTGCACTTTCCAGTGCAGCAGCCGTTGAAGAACGCTGATCGATATCGCCAAGCACGGTATAAAAAACCGAGGCTTGTTGAAGATCGCCAGTAACTCGCGCATCAGTAACAGTGACAA
>CAINSH010000222.1 GCA_903852955.1 uncultured Actinomycetes bacterium
ATGTATTTAGCCAAATGGGTCAAGGAAAATCCTTTAGTGTGGCTTTTGAAGCAGCAACAGGTATTGAACTTGTTGATTTCTATGCAATGTTTGAAGAGGCGCGACCATCTTTAGGTATCGCCATTGGTTCGAGTGTGGCACCAGCGCCTGCACCATCTCCTGCTCCATCGCCAACTCCAAGTGCTGGGCAAGCGAGATTCACTTTGGATGAAGTTAAGAAGCACAGCAAAGCCGCCGACTGCTGGACTGTAGTGGACGGCGGTGTTTATGACTTAACTAAATGGGCGGCATTGCACCCAGGCGGGCCAGCATTTATTCAATCGCTCTGTGGGCGAGATGGCACTTCTGACTTTCTAGGTCGTCACGCAAATCAACCTGACCCAATGCGTACGTTGATGGGTTATTTTCTTGGAAAAATTGGCGACTTAGTAAAACCCTAGGTTAATAGAGTAGCAAAGGTTACGTCGCCTGCTCTGAAGATGTTTGCCCTTAAAGTTTAATGGGAGGTCAATTATCTATAGAAATCTGAATTCAATATTTACTAATTAGTCATCTGGAATATGCAGACTTTTGGTGATCTGTTTACCGGCAAAACCCTACAGTCTGCACACCTAACAAATTTGGGTCACTGTGTAATTAAGACTAATCGGAGGTTCACCTTGTTTAAGAATCTACTCAAGAAGAAGATAGTTAGCGCCCTAGCGCTGACAACTGTTGCAACTCTGAGCTTAGGTGTTGTCGCACCTAGCAGCCAAGCTGCATCTACAACAATCAGAATTTACGTCTCAGCAGATACAAATATTCTAGATCTATGGGAAAAAACTTTAGTTCCTGCCTTTAACAAGGAATATCCACAATACGATGTAAAGGTAATTTTCGATCGTAATGGTGCAAATGATGCACAAACTCTTGCAAAGATCACAGCCGCTGTTGCGAAGAAGCGCGACCCAGGCATGGACCTAATTGATGGTGGAATCACAACAACGCTTGGTTCAGCCGGACTACTTTTTCCTCTTTACACTGGTCTGATTCCAAACTTAAAGATGGTTCCAAAAGTTCTAGTTACAAATGGCAAGGGTGGCATTCCATACCGTGCTTCAACAGTATTGATGGCCTATAACTCAAAGAACGTTAAAACACCTCCCAAGACACTAACCGACGTTCTTACTTGGATTAAAGCTAATCCAGGAAAGTTCACTTATAACGCGCCATCTGGCGGCGGGTCTGGTTATTCATTCGTGCAAACTGTTCTAGATAGCCAACTATCAGCATCTGACATTCTAAAGTTGCAGACCGGTGCTGACAAGGAAACTCAAGTCAAGTGGGCAAAGGGTTGGGATCTTTTACGTGGTCTTAACAAGTTCACATATGGTCAAAATGGAACTTACCCAACAAACAATGCGGGAACTCTTGATCTACTTGCGAAGGGGTTAGTTGACCTTGCACCAGTTTGGTCAGATCAGATTGCATCAGCAATCAAAGCTGGAACTATGCCAAAGGATGTTAAGTACTACGGCATCTCTGGTCCATCACTAACTGGTGGTCCAGCGTTTCTAGGTATCCCATCAACCGCTACGAACCGTTCAGCGGCACGCTATTTAGTTAATTGGGTCCTTTCTCCAACAGCACAGAACCTTATTGTTGCTGGAAATATGAATGGTATCCCTGTTATTCCAGCCTCAAAGTTGGATCCAGTAATTGGCGCAACCGTTTCTGACATAAACATCGCAGCTATCCGGGCAGGCTACATCTCAGCAAATGCGGCTGATTTGAGAACTGCATGGGCCGCTGAAGTTCCAGGAAAGTAATTAAGTAAAAAACTTAATGACCAAAAGTAAAGAAGTCTCAGCAAGCGATAACCTTGCGGTGAAAAAAACCGCAAGGTTATCGCTTCTGGGCTTTTTTATGGCACTTCCGCCAGTTCTGGTGATTTTATTCTTTATTGGCGGACCGATACTGCTTGCTTTTTCATTCACCTTAGGATTCACAACGGGGCCAAACGAGATTGTCGCTCTGATAGGTCAAGAGATTTACACCAAGACAAATTGGTGGGGAACGCTAGAAGCTTACAAGAGCGTTTTTTCCGACTCCCGCTTCCCTGGTAACTTGAAAGCAACCATAGAAATCACCTTCATAGCTACCACTTTAGTAATTCTCTTGGCCCTTGGTATGGCCATTTATCAACGAATAATTGGTGGCCGCTTAGCCTCGATATTAGTTGCACTTTCATTAGTGCCATTGTTTGTGCCAGTCGTTATCTCTGCTTTTGCGATTAGAACTTTCTATGACGGAACTGGTTTTTTCAAAACAATTTTTTATCATTTCGGAATAACTTTTCCAACCTTAACTATGACAAATAATGCCGTGACTATCGGCGTTATTTGGACTTCTTTGCCTTTTGCGATTCTGATGATTTCATCCGGATTGCAATCAGTTCCAGATGCACTAATTGAGGCTGCTCAAGATGCAGGTGCCGGGTTTATGCGAATTATTGCAACAGTGATGATCCCATTGGCTTTTGTGCCAATTGTTATCGCGACAACTTTTACAGCAATTGGAATTATGGGGTCATTTACAATTCCGTATTTCCTAGGAGCTAATCAGCCAACTATGCTAGGAGTTGAGATTTCGAATTTCTTTGGTCCGTATAACCGACCACAACACTCAATAGTTATGGCCTTCGTAATATTTGTAGCTGCCTCAGGAATTGGGTTTTTCTATATCTGGGCAAATGTTAGAAGCGCTAAACAGAGCGGAAGAATTTAATGAGTCGTTCATCCAATAAACTAAACATCCAAACTAATTCTTGGCTGGTTAGAATCTTCCTTTCAGCTTTTATTGGGTTCATGGGACTTTTTATCCTAGGCCCATTATTTTGGTTGGCTATTCGCGCATTTGTGACCGAATGGACTTTTCCCAACCTGCTGCCAGAAGGTCTAACTATGCGTTGGTGGCGAGTGATTGCTGACGATGGATCGCTTTTGGAGGCAATCAAAAACTCACTAATAATTAGCCCTATTGTTGTGCTCATCTCTGCCGCAATCTGCTTACCAGCTGCATATGCTTTCTCACGTTATGAGTTTTTGGGCCGAAAGACTTTTCTCATCG
>CAINSH010000223.1 GCA_903852955.1 uncultured Actinomycetes bacterium
ACTGGCGCAGATATCTCAATTGAAGATGACGGCACAATCTATATCGGCGCAGTTGATGGTCCATCAGCTGAAGCTGCACGTGCTCAAATCAATGCAATTGCTAACCCACAGATGCCAGAAGTTGGAGAACGTTACTTAGGTACCGTTGTAAAGCTTGCAGCATTTGGTGCATTCATCTCATTGATGCCAGGTAAAGATGGCTTGCTCCACGTATCTCAGATTCGCAAGATGCATGGTGGAAAGCGCATTGAAAACTTGGAAGAAGTTATGAAGGTTGGCGACAAGATTCAAGTTGAAATCGGCGAAATCGATCCAAAGGGCAAGCTCTCTTTGGTTCCAGTCCTTGAAGAAGGCGCTGCAGGTTCTGCAGAATAAATGAGCGTTCGTCGTTCAGTTTTACCTAGCGGTCTGCGCATCGTTACTGAAGAAGTTTCTTCGGTGCGCAGTGCCGCAATTGGTATCTGGGTAAATGTTGGTTCTCGTGATGAAACCCCGGCAACTGCTGGGGCTTCTCACTTTCTAGAACACTTACTCTTTAAAGGAACTGCGCGACGTACAGCGCTTGAAATTTCATCATCGATCGAATCTGTCGGTGGAGAGATGAATGCTTTTACTTCAAAGGAGTACACCTGCTTTTATGCACGTGTCATCGATACTGATCTACCAATGGCAATTGATGTTATTTCTGATCTGATCACCTCATCAGTAGTTTCAGCGCTAGATGTTGATGCTGAACGTAAAGTTGTTCTTGAGGAAATCGCTATGCGCGATGACGACCCTAGCGATTTAGTTCATGATTTATATGCCGAGACTTATTACGGTGACACCCCACTAGGGCGTCCAATTTTGGGAACCGTACAGTCCATTAAAGGTATGTCGCGCAACACGGTTAATAATTATTATAAAAAACGCTATCTTCCACAGGATTTAGTTGTCGCTGTTGCTGGAAATATTAAACACAAAAAAGTTGTGGCCATGGTTGAAGCGGCCTTATCTGTTAATGGTTTTCTAGATGTCATGGGTGCGCCTGTGCTTCGCCCCAATACGCAGGATAAAAAAGTTAAACAGCAAAGCGTTGGTTTAATCTCTCGCACAACCGAACAGGCCCATATGTTTTACGGCATGGAAGGTGTTGCCCGCCATGATGAACGGCGTTTTGCCATGGGGGTTTTAGCATCAGCTCTCGGTGGTGGAATGTCTTCGCGTTTGTTCCAAGAAATTCGCGAAAAGCGGGGCCTTGCATATTCGGTCTATGCCTATGCACAGCAGTATGCCGGCAGTGGGCAAATTGGTTTTTACGCCGGCTGTAATCCAACTAAGGCGGTAGAAGTTGTTGAAATTATCCGCGAAGTTTTAGCTGATGTTGTCGATAACGGCATGACCCACGAAGAAATCGAGCGCGCAAAAGGCGCAGTCCGCGGCTCATTAGTTCTAAGTCAAGAAGACTCAGGATCTCGCATGTTTAGAATCGGTAAGAATGAAATTGTTTATGGCCAAGTAATGGGTTTTGACGATATTTTGAAATCTATTTCACGCGTAAACGAGCAAGACATTCGCAATATTGCTAGCGCCTTCTTAACAAAAACGCCTACGCTTGCCCTTGTAGGACCATTTAAGAATACGTCGAAATTTGAAAAGGTGTTGAAATGATCAACGTCGCAGTCCTTGGGGCTAAAGGACGCATGGGTTCTGAAGTTGTTAGAGCAGTAGAAGCCACCGAAGGTTTATCTCTAGTTGCCGCCCTTGATTTAGGTGACTCACTGGATCAACTCCTTGATTCTGGCGCAAAAGTTGTTGTTGATTTCACAACTCCAGATAGTGTGATGTCTAACCTTGAATTTTTAATTAATAATGGCATCAATGTCGTCGTTGGTACGACTGGTTTTGATGAAAATAAATTGACCCAAGTTAAGAACTGGCTCGCGGCAAATCCTTCAGTAGGTGTCTTGATCGCGCCTAACTTTGCAATCGGTGCAGTATTGATGATGGAGTTTGCAGAAAAAGCAGCGCGTTACTTCGAGTCTGCAGAAATTATTGAATTACACCATCCACTTAAAGTCGATGCACCAAGCGGCACAGCTGCGCGCACCGCAGAGCTCATGAGTAAGGCGCGTAAAGATGCTGGCCTTGGAGCGCAACCAGATGCAACGACATCAGCTTTAGATGGTGCACGTGGATCCAAAGTTGGCGATATTCCAGTTCACTCTGTTCGTGCGCGAGGCTTAGTTGCTCACCAAGAAGTAATCCTTGGGGGATTAGGCGAGACATTAACGATTCGTCACGATTCTTTAGATCGTGCAGGTTTTATGCCAGGAGTTATTCTTGGCGTACGCAAAGTTGTTTTACATCCTGGCCTAACTCATGGCCTTGATAAATTCATGTAGGGGAGAGCCACATGTCAAAAGATCAGATCACTATGTATGGCGCAGACTGGTGCGGCGATTGCCGACGTTCTAAGCGTTTATTAGAAGAACTCAATGTCGAATACACCCTCATTGATGTGGACGCAGATTTATCTGCTGCAGATAAGGTCAAGGAAATTAATGGCGGAGCTCAATCAATTCCGGTCATCGTATTTTCTGACGGCACTCATTTAACAGAACCATCTGATAATGATTTGAAAGCGAAGCTTGAAGAGCTAAAAATTATCTAGAGCCAGTTGTAAATTGCCGCTGAAGTAACGGCTGAGCTAATAACTACCACGGGAAAAGGTAGTTTTAGAAACAGCGCAATAGTTGCAACGGCTAATCCTGCCAGGCGGTGATCAATCATTAGCTTAGATTTTTCAGTAAAAACTTGTACCGCCACTAACGCACTTAATAGAGCAATAGGAATAAGTGCATTTACTGATTGAACTTTGGGATGGGCGAAGAATTTCTCTGGAACATTGTGACCGGTGTACTTAAGCGCAAATGCAATCAGACTTGTCCCGATAGTTGCTAACCAAAAAGCATTCATTTACGAAGCCCCACAGCGATTGCAATAAAGGCAGTGGCAATAATTGGTAGCCCGGCCGGCAAAACGGGGGTCATGGCGAGTGCAAAAACTGCGCAAACAACTGCTAGTAAACGATCTCGGTTAGTTTTTAAACGTGGCCAAACTAAACCAAGAAATGCTGCAGGTACCGCAGAATCCAAACCCCAAGCACGAATATCTCCCATAGCTTGCGCACCAAGTGCACCTGCAACTGTAAATAAATTCCAAAAGAAAAAAACTCCAAAACCTGTAAGCCAAAACCCTTGTCGCATAGCGCTTTCACCGCGAACTTCTTGCCCTAAAGCAACTGCAGTTGATTCATCTATTGTTACTTGTGCAGCAACAATGCGTTTGAACCCTTTAACTTTTAATCGTGGTGCCATGATGACGCCATACAAACCATTACGTACGCCAAGAAGTGATGCGGTAGCTATTCCACTTAAGGCGCTACCACCGGCGCCTAACACGCCTACAACTGCAAACTGTGAAGCTCCAGAAAAAGTAAGTAGCGATAATAAACAGGCCTGAAGAACCGAGAATCCATTTGCGACAGCAGCAGCTCCAAAAGCGGTGCCGTAAGCGCCAACGGTAAATGAGACGCTCAGGGAATCGCGAAATGTGGTGGATTCAATTCTGGACACGCAGACATTCTGCCCTAGATATCCAATACCTCAAAGGCGCGCCCTTATAGGGTGAAGGCATGCCTGAAGAAATCATTTTTAGAGACGATGTCACAGTTGAATTAGTAAAAGCAAGCGCGAGCGATGCTGATGTCATTTGGGCAGCACGTGTTTCAACAGCTGGCGAACAATCGATGGATGAAATTGGCGAAGATCCAGCTCGTTCAGCTGGCTTGATCAACTATCTCGCTCGCGAACGCCATGGGTCACCTTTTGAACACACGTCTATGACTTTCTTTATTTCAGCTCCGATTTTTGTATTTCGTGAATTCATGCGCCACCGAATTGCTTCCTACAATGAAGAAAGCGGTCGTTATCGCGAATTAAAACCTGTCTTTTATATTCCATCTAAGGATCGCAAACTTGTACAGGTGGGTAAAACAGGTGCATATACATTTGAAGACGGAAGCCAAGAGCAGTTCGATATAACTGTGGCCTCAATGAAAGATGCTTACGTTGTTGCTTATGCTTCTTATCAAAAAATGTTAGATGCCGGAGTTGCGCGCGAAGTTGCACGCGCGGTTTTACCCGTTGCTACATATTCTTCGATGTATGTAACTATGAATGCCCGCGCTTTAATGAACTTTCTATCGCTTCGAACATCTCGGGACGGATCTCACTTTCCAAGCTACCCTCAACGTGAAATTGAGATGGTGGCTGAGAAAATGGAAGCGGAATTTGCAAAATTAATGCCACTTACATACGGGGCTTTTCAATCCTCTGGACGAATTGCCCCATAAAACGGGTAGAGTTGCCTGCATGAGTACGCCAGCGCCATTTGGCCGCATGTTAACCGCGATGGTTACCCCATTTAAAAAAGATGGGGCAATTGATTGGGACGGCGTAGAAAAAATTGCAGATCACCTTGTTAAACATGGGCATGACGGAATTGTTGTAAACGGCACAACAGGTGAAGCGCCAACAACTAAATCCTCCGAAAAAGAGGAGATCATTAAAGTTGTTAAGCGCGTCGTCGGGCCGGATATCAAAGTTATTTCAGGTGCTGGCGATAATGAAACTGATTACTCAATTAATCAGGCCAAGCGCAGCGAAGTTGCTGGCGCAGATGGAATTTTGGTTGTTACTCCTTATTACAACAAGCCACCTCAAGCAGGCATCAAGGCTCACTTTTTGGCAATGGCTAATGCAACTGGGTTACCAATGATGTTGTATGACATTCCTGGCCGCACAGGTGTTGAAATAGAATCTGACACAATCGTTGAACTATTTGAGCATCCATCCATTGTTGCGCTCAAAGATGCTAAAGGAAATGTTGCCGCAACTTCTTGGGTGATTAAACGTTGCGGAATACCCGTTTATTCAGGTGATGACATATTAAATCTTCCACTGTTATCTGTCGGCGCCGTTGGTTTTGTATCTGTGTGCGGACATACAGTTGGTAAGCAATTAAAAGAGATGCTCAACGCTTGGTTTGCCGGAAATCCAGCCCGCGCTCTTGAAATTCATCAGCAACTGTTACCGGTTTTTGCCGGCACTTTCCGCACGCAAGGTGCGATTCTCACGAAAGCTGCGCTAACTTTGATGGGGCTACCTGGTGGTCACACACGTCTTCCTCTAGTCGATGCAACTGATGCGCAGATTGCGCAGTTGCGAGACGACCTACGCGCCGGTGGCGTAGCAATTAACTAATGAATCATCCTCACCCAGATTTAGGAACGCCCTCAACTTTAGTTGATGGGGGATTGCGAATTGTCGCATTAGGCGGTTTAGCTGAAATCGGCCGCAATATGACTGTTTTTGAAACTAAGGGAAAGTTATTAATCGTAGATTGTGGTGTTTTATTTCCTGAAGACACTCAACCAGGAATCGATTTAATCCTTCCTGATTTTTCTTACATTCGCGATCGCCTAAACGATGTAGTTGGTTTGTTTCTCACACATGGGCATGAAGACCACATCGGCGCAGTTCCTTATCTATTGCGCGAACGTGGAGATATTGCAATTTATGGATCAGCATTAACTTTGGCGTTAGTTACAGCCAAGTTAAAAGAACACCGCATCTCACCGCTTACCCGCGAAGTCCGCGAAGGCGGCAAAGAAGATGTTGGTCCTTTTGAACTTGAGTTTGTTGCTGTCAATCACTCGATTCCTGATGCTTTAGCAGTTGTTATAAACACTGACGCCGGAAGAGTATTGGCAACTGGTGATTTTAAAATGGATCAACTTCCACTAGATGGGCGCATAACAGATTTACGTACCTTTGCGCGACTTGGGGAAGAAGGCGTTGATCTATTTATGGTCGATTCCACTAACGCTGACATCCCCGGCTTTACTCCATCAGAACGCGAAATCATGCCAGCGCTTAATCGCGTGATTGGATCCACAAAACGTCGAGTCATTGTTGCTTCATTTTCATCTCACGTGCATCGCGTGCAACAGGTAATTGATATAGCTGCAGTGCATAATCGCAAAGTTATTTTCATCGGCCGCTCAATGGTTCGAAATATGAAGATCGCCGAAGATATGGGTTACCTAACCGTGCCACCCGGAATTGTCATGGACGTCAAAGATTTAGATTCATTTGATGACAATGTTGTTTTGATTTGCACTGGCTCACAAGGTGAACCAATGGCGGCACTTTCACGCATGGCAAATGGTGACCACCAGATCCGTGTTGGCGAAGGCGATACCGTTATTTTGGCCTCATCACTTATTCCAGGAAATGAAAACTCCGTTTACCGAATTATCAATGAACTCACGCGCTTTGGTGCAAAAGTTGTACATAAAGCCAATGCAATGGTTCACGTTTCGGGCCATGCGGCTGCGGGTGAATTGCTCTACTGCTATAACATCGTAAAGCCGCGTTATGTAATGCCGATTCATGGCGAGTGGCGACATTTAAAGGCAAATGCAGAGTTAGCAATTCAAGCGGGATTGCCAAGGTCTAACGCACTTATTATTGAAAATGGCGTTGTCGTAGATTTAATCAACCACGAAGCACAAATAGTAGGTTCAGTTCCATGTGGATTTGTATATGTAGATGGACAAAGTATCGGCGACATAACTGAAACTTCACTCAAAGATCGACGAATTCTGGGTGAAGAAGGATTTATTTCTGTGATTGTGGTTATTGATTCACAAAGTGGCAAAATCGTTGCAGGGCCAGATATTCATGCCAGAGGATTTAATGAAGACATGGCACTTTTTGATGATGTGAAATTAAAGATTGAAAAAGCATTAGCTGCAGCCGTTGTCGACGGCATCAATGGAACCCATCAGTTATCGCAAATAGTTCGAAAGACTGTTGGTGGTTGGGTTGGGGGAGAACATCGCAGAAAGCCGATGATTGTCCCTGTTGTTATCGAAGTTTAAGAGCGGCGCGCCTAGGCGCTAACAATTTCTCCATCGTTTACGATGAGGAGTGTGGCTAAGAAGAAATCTAGATCCAAATCCCAGAGCGGCAGCTTCGGTGGTGCGCTCGGAAGAGGTTTAGCTGCAATCTGGCGCTTCATCGCCAAGGTTCTCGGCAATTCGATTCGTTTTATCGCTCGTGGAGCCCGTGATTTAGATCCGGCGCATCAGCGAGATGGGGTCGCATTTCTTATTTTAATTGTTGCACTCATTGCAACTGCTGGAACTTGGTTTCAAGCAGATAATTTAATTGGGCGTGCGGTTTACTCATTTATTTATGGCGGATTCGGCCGTATTGGTTTTTTCACTCCAGTAGTTCTGATTTATTTTGCAGTCAAACTATTTAAAACCCCTGAAGACAAAGCCGCAATTGGTCGAATAATAATTGGCACAATTGCATTGATTCTTTCCTCCACGGGATTGTCTCATCTACTAAATAGCTCTATCGGAACCGGCGCTACTGCAATGCGCCAAGGTGGCGGTTGGATCGGTTATGCAGTCTCATCAGCCTTAGTTAGTTTGATGACATCCGTACTTGCATATCCCGTTCTAGTCATAATTTTTATCTTTGGTTTACTAGTAGTTTCGGCTACTTCTGTTTCACAGCTTTTTGCAAGTTTTAAGAACACCGGTTCATGGTTATGGGCTAAGCGGCCCGAACGCCCAATAAAAGTAGATGCGTTTGAAGTTACAGATACGCCCCCATTTGAAACTCCAATTGTTGCTGCATGGAATGAGCCAATTGAAGTGGAGGAGGAAGAAGAAGAGTTAGATGAAGTAAGTTTTGATGAGGAGTTCACAGTTCCAGTTCCTGTAGCACCTAGAGCTTCATCTGAAGCAAGCACGAAACGACCAGAGCAATTGTTATTAACTCCAGATTCAACGTATGAACTTCCACCGGCCGATATGTTGCGCGCAGGACCTGCTGCAAAAGCTAAGAGCAAAGCAAATGAAACCGTAGTTGCGGCGTTAACTGAAGTTTTCTTGCAGTTCGAAATCGATGCCCAAGTGACTGGCTTTATGCGCGGGCCTACGGTTACTCGCTATGAGGTTGAACTGGGAAATGCAGTTAAAGTTGAACGAATTACTGCGTTAGCTAAAAATATTTCCTACGCCGTAGCTAGTAGCGATGTCAGAATCCTTTCTCCTATTCCAGGTAAATCAGCGGTCGGAATCGAAATTCCAAATGCTGACCGTGAAATTGTGGCTTTAGGCGATGTATTGCGTTCCTCGGTTGCTGGCCAAGATCATCATCCAATGTTAGTTGCGTTGGGCAAGGACGTTGAAGGAAATTTCGTTTGTGCAAACCTTGCAAAAATGCCGCACCTTTTAGTTGCTGGTGCAACTGGTGCCGGAAAGTCTTCAATGATAAATGCAATGATTACTTCAATTTTAGTCCGCGCTACTCCGGATGAAGTGCGATTAGTTTTAATTGATCCAAAGCGCGTTGAATTAACCGCTTATGAAGGTATCCCACATTTAATTACTCCAATTATCACTAATCCTAAAAAAGCAGCTGATGCCTTGACGTGGGTAGTTCGTGAAATGGACTTACGTTACGAGGATCTTTCAACTTTTGGTTTCAGACATATTGATGATTTCAATAAAGCAGTCCGCGCGGGCAAAGTAATTGTCCCTCCAGGAAGTGATCGTACGGTCGAGCCTTATCCTTATCTGCTTGTCATAATTGATGAGCTTGCAGATTTAATGATGGTTGCCGCTAAAGAAGTTGAAGAATCAGTTGTTCGAATTACCCAGCTTGCACGTTCTGCTGGAATCCACTTAGTGCTTGCAACCCAACGCCCATCTGTAGATGTGGTAACTGGTTTAATCAAGGCAAATGTTCCTTCTCGTTTATCTTTTGCAACAAGTTCACTTGCAGATAGCCGAGTTATTTTAGATAGTCCAGGTGCCGAAAAACTTGTTGGTCAAGGTGACGGTCTCTTTATTCCAATGGGAGCTAGCCGCGCAGTTCGAATTCAAGGTGCATATGTTTCAGAACGTGAAATTGAAGCGGTTACTACACATGTAAAGAAGCAGTTAAAGCCACGCTATCGAGATGATGTCACCGCGCCACAATCGCATCCAAAGATGGTTGATAAAGAAATCGGTGATGATTTAGATATTTTGTTGCAAGCCGTTGAATTAGTTGTTGGTACTCAGTTTGGTTCGACTTCAATGTTGCAAAGAAAACTTCGAGTGGGTTTTGCCAAAGCGGGGCGTCTGATGGATTTGATGGAGTCTCGCGGAATCGTGGGGCCTTCAGAGGGATCAAAGGCGCGCACAGTCCTGGTTAAGCCCGATGAACTAGATTCAGTTTTGGCAACACTGCGTGATTATTAAGCCCAACTAAAAAATCTATAAGCGTTAACCTAGATTTAACCCTAAATAATCCCTTCATTACCTAGCCACATCAGTTGTACCCGCCCTACACTAAAGACTTCATCCGGAGTTTGACTGTGATTTAGGACGAGAATTTATGTCACTTGGGTTAGTGATTGCTAAGGCACGCAAAGATGCCGGGCTAAGCCTTGATGATTTGGCGGATAAAACTAAAATTCGCAAATTAGTGTTGGCAGAAATTGAAAATGACATTTTTGTAAATTGTGGCGGTGAAACTTATGCCCGTGGCCATGTGCGTAATATAGCTAAAGCGCTCGGTGCGGATGCAAAGGAATTTATTAGGATTTTTGAAGAAGAACAGGGTATCGAAACCCGTTCAATGCAGGATTTATTAGTCGAGTCTAATGTCATTAGGGATCAAGGCGAACCACGTAAAGTATCTTGGAAAATTCTTCTTGTGATTTCCTTAGTTTCACTCTCTCTTGTCGGTATTGCCCAAATTGTTATCTCAAATACAGATACGAAAGATGTTGCGGATACATCACCCACTGCAAGCGCGCAACCAACAACTTCTAGTTCACCCTCTGCCGAAGCATCAGCTGAAAATACTTACTCAACGGGTTCAGGAGTCGAAGTCATTGTGAACGCATCGCGCAATAATTCTTGGTTATTTGTAGCAGATGCAAACGGGCAAACATTATTTAGTGGTCAAATTTTAAGAGGCTCTACGAAGGTATTTACAAGCGATACTGCGTTAAATCTTAAACTCGGAAATGCTGGAGGCGTTGATCTGAGCGTTAACGGTAATCCGATTGATCCGGTAGGCCTTGATGGGGAAGTAGTTAGCGTGTCGTACGGGGTTGATTCATAACCCGCTAAGATTTGGTCAATGAAACGCACCGTAGCAGTTGTCACTTTAGGGTGCTCACGTAATGAAGTTGATTCCGAAGAGTTGGCTGGGCGATTAGCTGCTGACGGTTGGACTCTTGTCGAAGATGTTGAATCAGCCGAAGTTGCGCTAGTAAATACCTGTGGCTTCATTGAATCGGCTAAAAAAGATTCGATCGATGCTTTGTTAGAAGCTAACTCGCTTAAAGGTCATGGCAAAACTAGGGCAGTTGTCGCAGTTGGCTGCATGGCAGAGCGCTATGGAAATGAACTTGCTGAAGCTTTGCCCGATACAGATGCAATTTTAAGTTTTGATGATTATCAAGATATCTCTGCCAGGTTGCAATCAATTGTTTCTGGTAATTCCCATGCGGCGCATATTCCGCGAGATCGTCGCGCTTTACTTCCCATTGCTCCCGCCGACCGTGCCGAAGCACGAGTTGAAGCTGATTTTTCCCGAAAGCGTTTAGGTAATGCGCCATGGGCGCCGCTAAAAATTGCTTCCGGCTGTGATCGCAGGTGTTCTTTCTGCGCAATTCCTTACTTTCGCGGCTCATTCGTATCACGCAGACCGCATGAAATTTTAGATGAAGCAAGGTGGCTCGTTGCAAATGGCGTTAGCGAACTTTTCTTAGTAAGTGAAAATACGACTTCTTACGGAAAAGACTTAGGCGATTTAACTTTGATGGAAAAAATGCTGCCAGAAATCGCCGCAATAGATGGTGTAGAGCGCGTTCGACTTTCTTATTTACAACCAGCTGAAATGCGCCCAACTTTGCTACAAGCCATGATTGCAACTCCCAAAACTGCCCCATATTTTGACCTTTCTTTCCAGCACTCAGCACCCTCGGTTTTGCGCAGAATGCGCCGCTTTGGCGATAATGAAAAGTTTCTACATTTAATAAATCAAATTCGCGTGTTATCCCCTGAAGCTGGAATTCGATCCAACTTCATTGTGGGATTTCCCGGAGAAACCGAAGAAGATTTCAATGAACTTGCAACATTTATTACTCAAGCAAAGTTAGATGCCGTTGGCATTTTTGGCTATTCAGATGAAGACAATACCGAAGCACTAAATATTGATGGAAAAATAGATTCGGAAGTAATTGCTCAAAGAGTTGAGACACTTTCTTCTCTAGCTGATGAAATGGTTTCAATGCGCGCCCTAGCACGTATAGGCGAGCATGTTCGGGTATTAATCGATGATGCAGAACTTCAAGAAGGTCGAGCCGCTCATCAAGGCCCTGAAGTTGATGGAAGTACAGTTTTTATTGGCACCGATTTTGTAGCTGGGCAGTATGTTGATGCCGTGGTGATTGATTCAATGGGAGCTGATTTGGTGGCTAAGCCACTATGAGATTACCTGGTTTTATAACACCTAACTTCATCACAGTTATGCGTTTATTACTCGTACCCGTGGGCGCATATACGTTATTTAAAAATGGCGGAACTGATCCGACTTGGCAATACATTTCTTGGTGCGTATTTTTCATTTTAGGCATGAGCGATGTATTAGATGGAAAGTTAGCCCGTAGCCGTAACACCATTACCGAGTTTGGAAAATTTCTTGATCCAGTGGCCGATAAAGTCATGATTGGCACGGCCATGATTTCACTGTCAATTTTAAATCGTCTTCCTTGGTGGATCACAATTGTAATTTTGACGCGGGAAATTGGAATCACGATTTTTAGATTAGCAATTATTAATCGGGGCGTAATTCCAGCAAATAGGGGTGGAAAGATCAAAGCTTCATTCCAAAACTTTGGTGTGGGGTTCTATGTGCTTCCTTTAAGCTCAACTTTGTACTGGTTTCGTGATGGGTTTATGTATATAGCCATCTTGCTGACTGTTGTTACTGGGGCTTATTATGTAAAATCGGTATTTACCAAGGCAGTCAATTAGAGAGTAAGTAATGACGCTAACACCTGAGATCATCGCACTTGCCTCGCAAGTTGTTCAATCTTTGCGCGCGCAGGGCGAAACTGTGAGTACCGCCGAATCTCTTACAGCTGGCGCAGTGAGTTCTGCAATCGTCACAATTTCAGGGGCATCTGAAGTTTTTGTTGGTGGCATTACTGCTTATCGCGATGAAATAAAAATTTCACATCTGGGAATTGATCCACAACTTATTCAGACTCACACTTCGGTTAGCGAAGAAGTTGCAGTAGCAATGGCACGGGGAGCGATTAAATCTTTCGGCACAACGTGGGGAATTGGCACAACTGGGGTAGCTGGACCAAATCCATTAGATGGCCATCCAGTGGGGGCGGTTTGGGTAGCAATAGAAGGCCCGGTATGTCAGACGATTGAATTATCTTTATCGGGTGAGCGAGAATCTGTGCGAAACGCAGCTACGGCAAGCGCCATTGCCACCTTTGCGCGTATCCTTAGACATCGTAATTAGCCAATAGGAAAGGGGATCACCGTGGTACTTGTACGCGAGGCCGTTGGTCTGACCCTTCGTGCTGCACGCACAGCACAAAATCGCACATTGCGCGATGTTGCACGTGATGCTCGTGTCTCACTGGGTTACTTATCAGAAGTCGAACGCGGACAAAAGGAAGCTTCATCTGAACTTCTCAACGCTATTTGTGTTGCTCTAGGTCTTTCTCTTTCTGGTGTTTTCAATGATGTAGCACTTGAGTTAAAGAGCCGCGAGAGCGTCACTCTTACTGTCGTCGATGCCGCTTAA